>CAMKSY010000005.1 GCA_946415545.1 uncultured Pelosinus sp.
TGACTGCTGTTGGTATTATTGTAGTAATTGTTACAGTTTATTTCTTAATCAAGCGCTATGATGCGCGACTGGTATTATTAGCTTCTGGTATTATAATGGCTTGTGTGGCGGGGACGCCGATGGTTTCTTTAAATGCTTTTGCAAAAGAAATGACCAATAGTGGACTGATTCAAGCAGTATGTTCCGTTATGGGTTTTGCAATGGTAATGAAGTATACAGAATGTGATAAACATTTAATTAATTTTATGGCAAATGGTCTTTCTAAAGTTCGACCACTTTTGATTCCGGGAGTGGTTTTGGCTACCTATGCAGTCAATGTAGCACTACCAAGTGCTGCGGGAACGGCAGCGGCTGCAGGGGCCATCTTCGTACCGTTGATGATGTCGGCAGGCGTACATCCGGCGATGGCGGGGGCAGCGGTAAAATGCGGTACATATGGCAGTATGTTGAATCCAGGTCTAGCACATAACCCATTTGTAGCCAAAATTGCCGGTGTGAGTGTTATGGAAGTTATCGCATTTCACTTTAAAGCGAATATTGCCTCTTTGCTTACAGCAACAATTTTGATTACGTTGATTGCTTATTACAAAAAGGAACATAAAGGGTATAAAGCTGAAGGCTTTGAGGCTGAGGCATCTTTCAAGGTAAAACATTTATATGCGTTGATGCCGATTTTTCCGATTGTAATTTTAATTTTAGGTGCAACGGCAATTGTTCCGGCATTTAAGATGGATGTTCCACAAGCCATGGTTATCGGTTCTTTAGTTGCGCTACTAGTTACTAGAAAAAATCCTGTTAACTTGAGCAATGCATTCTTCGATGGTATGGGAAAAGCCTATGGTGAAATTCTTGGCATTATCATTGCGGCGGGTGTATTTGTCTCAGGGTTGACAGCAATTGGACTTGTAAAAGCTTTTACCGATTCAATGCTGAATAATCCTGCAATTGTTAAGGTTTGTGCAGCAGTTGGTCCATTTATTTTGGGACTGGTTGTTGGTTCCGGCGATGCGGCAACATTTGCCTTCAACCAGGCTATTACACCACATGCGGCAGATTTTGGTATGTCAGTGGTACAAATGGGCAGCATGGCCACACTCGGTGGTACATTAGGGCGCACGATGTCACCAATAGCAGGTGCCACAATTATCATAGCAGGTATTGCTGGTGTTAACCCAATGGAAATCGCAAAGCGCAACGGCTTGCCGATGGTAGGTGCTATGATTGTTGGTATGTTATTCTTATTAGCATAGAATTCGTCATCCTTAATTTGGAACAATAATTTTAAAAAGAGGTGTTGAGTTGTTGTGGCGAAAATTACTATTGTAGCAGCAGGAGACTCTTTCATTACGCAGCGTTTACCGCAAGATGATCATTTTACTGCATTGAAAAACTACATAGAAGCGCATGATGCTCGATTTACAAACTTTGAGATTTTATTACATGATTTTGAAGTGTATCCCGCTCCATCAAGTGGAGGTACATGGGCAGTTGCACGTCCCGAAGTTCTGCAGGATATCAAGCAGCTTGGTTTTAATATGATGTCCTGGGCAAATAACCATACAATTGATTGGAATATTGACGGTGTTTTAACGACGATGAAGCATCTAGAAAACCATAAATGTATCCACGCTGGCGTTGGCAGAAATCTCGCAGAGGCCTCGCAACCGCGATATCTTGATACCCCTCAAGGAAGAGTTGCGCTGATTGGCATTACATCTACGATATCGGAGTGGGGTATGGCAAGTGCGCAAAGACCTGATGTGCTTGGCCGACCGGGGGCAAATGTCCTTCGTTATCAGTCGATTCACAAAGTACGTCAGGAAGACTTTAAGAAGCTAAAGGAAATCGTTGAGCAGACAGAGATAAATTCCAATAGAATTCTAAATGAAAAAGAAGGATTTACAAAACCCGTTAAAGGCGGCTATTATGTTGGCAACATCAGATTTGAACAAGGTGATGAGCCAGGGACGGTAACCAAGATGAATTCCAAAGATGCCGAACGCATAGTCCGATCAATTCGTGAAGCAGCACGGCAGGCGGATGTTGTCTTAGTAAGTCATCATACACATGAGCGTAAAGGCTTGGAGAAAGACCGTCCAGCGGATTTTGCCCGTGATTTTGCAAAGCTGTGTATTGACAGCGGCGCTCATGCGTATATTGGCCACGGCCCGCATATTTGGCGAGGTATTGAAATTTATAAAAACCGTCCAATTTTTTATAGCCTTGGTGATTTCATTTTCCAAAATGATTCCGTGGAACGACAGCCAACTGAGTTTTACGACCTTTATGATTTGGGCGTAGAAAATACCGTATCTGATGGATTGGATGCTCGCAGTGCCAATGAAACAAGAGGACTGGTTGTCGATCCTAAAGTATTTGAATCGGCCATGGTTTCTTTTGCTGTTACGGATGGGGAAATTGATGAAATCACTTTAAAACCGCTTTCACTGGGATTTGAATATGGCAGAGCGCGTCGCGGTCGCCCTCAATTCTCCGATAAAGAAAACGGAGAACGAATTCTAGGTGATATTGCTGATTTATCCGGAGAATTTGGCACAAAAATTTCGATAAAAGATGGCATAGGAACAATTAGATTAAAATAAGGTGTTCTGCCATTATAGCGATCTTGGTCAAATGTGAAACAATAGTAGCCTGCAATCAGTCGATGGTTGCAGGCTACTATTGTTGTATAATTGAATATCATAAATATATATAGTTATACTTTTAGAAAACAGTTTCTTTCTTAATCAGGTAATAACATTATACGGGAATTTCCTGGGCCTGGTGCGCGGTGATCCAGCTTTGGCATTCGCCCTGTGTGGCGGGAATAATGAGGATATTGTTGATGTTAGGCATCTGATCAATTTGATTGAGAAGAACCGGGTTGGGATGAATGGCCAGTATGCTGCCAGTATGATCCACCGGGAAATGATTCTTAGTGGTCATAATCTTAAGTGTGACAGTGCCGATTTTAAATTCGTCATCAAGGATGGATTCCCGAATCTGAAATTGAGCTAGTTCCGAATCTGGTAAGGCGGCTTCCAGGGAACTATTATGGATGCCGGGGAAGATGCCATGATGCGGGATATGGTAAATACATTGTCTTGTCAGCCATATTATGCCAGCGTTGATAGCTTCTGGATGAGAATTGTTATTAATATAATAATATTGCATATTCATTTCACCTCATATAGTCTCATAAAAGATTATCAGGACCTCGTTCTAAAAAAAGTATATCAAGTACCATGAATATGTCAATCATTAAAGTTCAAATTGTGTTATAAAGGGTAATTTGTGTCAATAAGACGAGTGTCAAGGGAACAGAGTATTATCAAATCATGTAGAATGGAATAAATCATTCGATGCTATTTTAATAGGGTGTCCAGATGGGAGGAATTCATGTATTAAAATCGAAGTAAGTGCCAAGATATCCAAAGAGCTATGCGGCTATGCCCTGCCCTTACAACTCAGCAGTAATGGTATTACCGCTCTAAGGAAACTGATATTGCAATAAAGCAAATTTAAGAAACGCTGTCCACATACTTAGTTAGTAATTGGGCAGCATTTCTTTTCATTGACATAACAATAAAATAAGGAGCCTGTTGCTATTTGTGAAGAAACTTATTCTCCTTTAAAATGTGCCGGGCGTTTTTCTAAAAATGCAGTAATTGCTTCTTCATAATCATGGCTATCGTAAACCTTACGCCGCATTCCCTGTACTCGTTCAAAAGCAGATGGAGTGATAGCATATGCTTTTGATAGAACACGGAACTGTTCTTTAATGACCTCAATGGATAGTATCGAGCGGGTGCTAATTGTCGCAGCTAAATTTAAAGTGAAAGAAAGAAGTTCTTCTTCAGCAACTAAATGGTTGACAATGCCTACCTGCAAAGCACGTTCAGCAGGCACTAATTCAGCCGTAAAAAACATCTCTTTAGCTATATTAATTGGTAATCGATTCATAAAATGTAAAATACCTGTGGAATTGTAGGGAACCCCAAGCTTAGCAGGAGTCATGGCAAACTTAGCAGTCTTATCCGCGATCACCATATCACAAGTCATGATTAAGTCGCAAGCACCACCATAGACACTGCCGTGTACCATTGCAATAACCGGACCGGGATATTCTTCCACAGCTCGTAAAAGAACTTCAAGTGAATCGTAATAACTCAGCGGGTCTCTCATTTTTAATGGTAATTCTTTAACATCATGACCTGCTGACCATACCTTTGAACCTTCCGGAGCACGTAGAATAATAATATGGATCTTCTGTTTTTGAAAATTATCAAGTGCTTCAATAATATCATCGACGAGCTGAGCACTTAATGCATTTAGCTTCTGGGCATTATTTAGCGTAATAATACCAATTTTTCCTGATAATTCTACCTTGACTAATGACATAATGAAATCCTCCTACATAAAGTAAAAATTATAAACCGTTTGTATTACTCTGTTGTTATAGGTTTTAGAAGGCGATAGATAGGACATAGCAGTCATACATTCTCTTAAAGAAATCTCTGCTTGCCGACCTGCCCAGGTACGAATGGAGTATATCGGATTTTAAATGTATTTAAAATGCAGTATACTGAATACGAAGTGTATTTTTATCTTTATTATATTCCTGCTATGAAGATAATTGAAATATTGAATAATCATGATATGATAACTATAGGTTATCATTATAATGGCTTTAAGATGCTATCTTTACAGAATAATGATTCCCTGTTATAATTTAGTAAAAATAGAATTATGGAAATTTTATAAATATGGCAGAAGTCATATTCTAACCTTTCGTAATACATAACTATATAGATTTAAAACTGTGGTATGAAACCATTGGGGAGAACGCTTGCCCTGGTTTTCTGCTACATTTTTTTTTGCAAAAAATAAAAAATAGAAGAAAGCCTGGAGATTAATTGTTTTAAAACGTTTGAAAGGAGGTAATTTGTCGGGTATTTCTATTATTGCATATAGCAAAGCAAGATACAGTGTAAAAAAGGTTTGGAGGACAGTATGAAGAAAAAAAGATATTTAGCATTGTGTTTAATAATAATGATGTTATTTTCATTAGTTGGCTGTAGTAAAGCGGATAAGGCTGACGCAGGTAGCACGACAAAAGATAGTGTCGTTATTGCCATGGATGTCGAATCAGAGCCTGCTGCCGGATTCGATCCGATTATGGGCTGGGCTGCTGGTGAGCATACACACGATCCTTTACTTCAAAGTACCTTATTAATTACAAAAGATGATATTACGATTGGGTATGACTTAGCAAAAGAGTATACGATTTCGCCAGATGCTCTCACCTGGACTTTTAAAATTCGTTCTGATGTAAAATTTACGGATGGTGTGCCACTTACTGCAAAAGACGTGGCTTTTACCTATAATAATGCTATGAAGCAAGCCACCGAGACAGATTTATCTATGCTAAAATCGGTAGAAGCCACTGATGATACGACTGTGGTTTTTCATTTTAATACACCTTACTCGGCATTTGCTTATACGGCTGCTGTTGTTGGTATTGTTCCCGAGCATGCTTATAATGCTGCAACCTATGGAAAAAATCCGATTGGTTCCGGTCGGTATATTCTGAAACAATGGGATAAAGGTCAGCAAGTAATTTTAGAAGCAAATCCGAATTACTATGGCGAAAAAGCAAAAATGAAAAAGGTCACGATTGTATTCATGTCGGAAGATGCTTCCTATGCGGCGGCTCAAGGTGGGCAAGTAGATGTCGCCTATACAGCTCCGTCTTATACGGTCAATCCGATTAAAGGATATAATATCCTTTCGTTCAATACCGAAGATATTCGTGGACTGAATCTTCCTACTGTTCCTGCAGGGAATAAGACACCTGCCAAGAGAAATGGTGAAACCTATCCTGCCGGCAATAACGTTACTTCTCAGCTAGCGATCCGCCAGGCAATTGCTTACGCGATTGACCGGGAGAGCATCGTAAAGAATGTTTTAAACGGTTATGGCTCAGTAGCTTATAGTGACAGCGTCAATGAACCCTGGGAAAATGAGGCTATGAAAGTAGCGTATGATCCCGCAAAAGCAAAAACCATATTAGAAGCAGATGGTTGGAAATTAAATGCCGAAGGTATATATGAGAAACAGGGACTAAAAGCCGAGTTCAATCTTCTCTATATTTCATCAAACTCTGTTCGTACAGGAATTGCTATGGTTGTGAAAGAAATGCTAAAACCGATAGGGATAAAAGTAAATCCGATAGGCTCGAGCTGGGATCAAATTGCAACTTTATGCTATGAGACACCTCATGTTTTCGGTGCCGGATCCCATTCTCCTACTGGCGTTAGGAGTCACTATTATACTGGTAAAAACTATGCCTCTTATTCCAATTCAACCGTAGATACATACATTGACGAAGCATTGGCAGCTACTTCAGTGGAAGCTTCGTATCCATTATGGAAAAAAGCACAATGGGATGGTGCTTCTGGTGTGACTCCTCAAGCGGACTCCCCGTGGGTATGGCTGGTGGAAATCAAGCATATTTATTTCGCCAGAGAAAATTTAAATGTAATTGATAAAAAAATTCATCCTCATGGTTATGGCTGGACAATTATTAATAATGTTCACCAATGGTCTTGGAAATAATCAATAGATTAGCAATTTATTTCTGTTCTATGGTACAGAACAATAAGATATTTTCTGTACCATAGACTTATTCTTTTTAAATGAGGTATTTCTTATGGATATAGAACCTTATTCCGGCATTTTAAAATATATCGGAAAGAGTATAATCAAGATAATTTCACTGTTATTTGCCGTAAGCATTCTTTCTTTCGTCCTGGTTTCAGCATCGCCTGTTGATCCAGTTCGTTCATACATTGGTGAAGTTGGTATAGCCAATATGAGCGCGGAAAACCTGGCTAAACTCGAAGCCTATTTTGGCACAAACACACCGCCAATCGAAAGATACTGGAATTGGTTTACCGGATTTATTCAGGGAGATATGGGATCATCGCTGCTCTATCGTCAGCCTGTTTCTAGTGTTATCCAGGTAAAATTTATGAACTCAATGGTTCTTATGATGACTGCATGGATTTTCTCAGGCGCATTGGGATTTATACTTGGGATTACTGCTGGTTTATATCGCGACCGATGGATCGATAAGGCCATTAAAGGCTACTCATTACTGATTGCCAGTATGCCAACTTTCTGGCTGGCATTGGTGTTAGTGATGATTTTTTCTGTATGGCTGCAGATCTTGCCCATTGGATTGAGTGTGCCAATTGGAGTAAATGCTGCAGAAGTTTCAATTTTTGACAGCATAAAACATTTGATTCTGCCTGCTTTAACGTTGAGTGTAATTGGAATTGCCAATATTACTCTGCATACTAGAGAAAAAATGATCGATATTATGGGAGAAGACTACATACTTTTTGCTAAAGCGCGAGGGAAAAGCAGATTTTCGATTATACGGAATCATGCTCTTCGTAATATTATGCTTCCAGCCATAACTCTTCAATTTGCATCGATCAGTGAAATTTTCGGCGGTTCTGTTCTGGTGGAACAAGTTTTTTCCTATCCGGGTTTAGGGAAAGCTGCTGTTTCTGCTGGTTTAGGCGGGGACGCACCTCTTTTACTTGGTATTGCGGTGATCAGTGCAGCGTTAGTATTTGGCGGTAATCTAGTTGCAAATCTTTTATATGGAATGATTGACCCTAGAATAAGGCGGGGAAGCGCATATGAATAATACCGGCTCTGTAACTGTGTTGCAGAAATATCCAAGAAAGCGATTAAATCAACGAAGTCAGACCCTGATGGCTCTGGCTTTCGGCAGCATCTTTTTAGTGGCCATTACAGTGATTGGCACTATGGTAGGAGATATCGCGATAACAACGAACTTTACCCAGAAAAATTTCTTGCCGCAGATGGCTCATCCTTTCGGTACTGACTGGCTGGGCAGAGACATGCTCGCACGTACCTTAAAAGGAATGTCTATCAGTATCTATATTGGACTATTTGCTTCGGTGATCAGCGCGGTTATAGCAGGGATTTTGGGGGCAGCTGCTGCAACGTTAGGCAAGAAGGTAGATGCCGTCATAACCTGGTTTATCGACTTAGTAATGGGTATTCCTCACCTGCTACTGCTAATTTTGATTTCCTATGCTATCGGAAGAGGTACATTTGGTGTCGTTGTCGCTGTTGCCATAAGCCACTGGCCCGTTCTGACCAGAATCATCCGGGGAGAAATTCTTCAGCTAAAAGAATCAAATTATATAAAGATTGCTGGGAAGTTAGGGCAAAGCAAAATGAAAATTATCGTGAAGCATATGATCCCTCATGTATTTCCACAATTTTTGGTTGGATTAGTACTGCTTTTTCCCCATGCCATATTACATGAGGCAGCTCTTACCTTCCTGGGATTTGGTCTGCCGCCAGAACAGCCTGGTATTGGAATCATTTTGTCGGAAAGTATGAAGTATTTATCACTGGGAATGTGGTGGTTGGCACTTTTCCCTGGAATGGTCTTGATGACTGCAGTGTTACTTTTTGATTTGGTCGGGGGAAGTTTGCGTAAGATGATTGATCCTCATAGTGCCCAGGAGTAAGGAGGTAGAAAGGTTGTCCTGCATGAACAATAAATACATTTTGCAGATAAAAAATCTGTCTGTTTCTTTTACGCAATATGAGAAAGGATTGCGTAAAATCGATTTAAAAGTCATTCGAAATTTGAATGTTTCTGTGGGCGAGGGAGAGCTTGTTGCTGTAGTAGGATCCAGTGGCTCGGGTAAAAGCCTGTTAGCTCATGCTATTTTAGGGATTTTGCCGCAGAACTGTGATGCTGAGGGTAATATTTGGTTTGAGGACGAATTGTTATCGCCAAAACGTATCGAGGAACTACGTGGGAAAAAAATCGTTTTAGTTCCGCAGAGTGTGACCTATCTTGATCCTTTAGAAAAAGTTGGAAGGCAAGTGAGGAAAGAGCAAAACGAAGAGAATGTTCACAAAAAACAAGAAGAATTATTCGATTTTTATAAGCTGTCACCAAATACTGCTGATCTGTATCCTTTTGAATTATCAGGCGGTATGGCTCGCAGAGTTCTTCTTACTACCGCAATGATGGAAAGTCCGCGTTTGATCATAGCCGACGAACCTACGCCTGGGCTTCATCTAGAAGCAGCTAAAAAAGCCATGAGTCATTTTCGTGAGTTTGCCGATAAGGGTAACGGTGTGCTTCTCATTACCCATGACGTTGAATTGGCGTTAGAAGTAGCTGATCGCATTGCTGTTTTTTATGCGGGAACCACGGTGGAAGAGGCTCCAGTATCGGACTTCCAATCAGTTGATACACTTCGGCACCCGTATACAAAAGCATTGTGGCGAGCTTTACCACAAAATGGATTTCATCCTTTTCCCGGAAAACAGCCATATGCAAAAGATATGCCCAATGGTTGTCCTTTTGGTCCTCGGTGTTCTCAGCTTACACCGGAATGTGAAGGGAGTATTCAGGAACAGTTGATACGCTTCGGAAGAGTTCGCTGTATCCATGCAAAGTGAGGGAGGGATGACCATGATGTTAGAAGCAAAGGGGATATCTTTCGGTTACAAAAAAGGTATAAATATACTCGATCAGTTTCAGATTAGGATAGAAAGTCATGAACGAGTCGGTATTGTCGCACCCAGCGGTTTTGGAAAAACTACGCTGTGCCAAATTTTATCAGGCTATATAAAGCCTGCAAGTGGACAGGTGCTCCTAGACGGAGAAGATCTTCACAGAATCCAAGGCTATTGCCCGGTACAGATGATTTGGCAGCATCCGGAGAAAGCGGTTAATCCAAGACTGCGCATGAAATCCATAATTGAGGAAGGCGATCAAATCGAGGAGCGAATTATAGATGGATTGGGGATTGAACGAGATTGGCTTAATCGTTTTCCTGGGGAATTATCTGGAGGGGAGATGCAGCGTTTTTGTATTGCCAGAGCGTTGGGCAAGCGGACAAAGTTTCTCATTGCTGACGAAATCAGCACAATGCTTGATCTAATAACCCAAAGTCAAATATGGAACTTCCTGTTAGCTGAAGTAACGGAAAGAAAGATTGGACTGATTGTTGTAACTCACAGCCATTCCTTAATGGAGCGCATTGCTACGCGGCAAGTAGTATTAGATACCCGAATATGATGTGCTACAATAGCGTGAGCCTTTCTTGTTGTCAATTGCTTACAGCCGCCAGATCCTGGTTTACTCATCAGGCTAACTTCCTTTGATTGATTAATGTGTATAGAATTTCCCTATGATGGAAGAATAAATACTATATTGGCAAACAATATGGGAACTGCTGAATACTAACAAACTAGCAATTAATTTTATGGCGTGATCGGGCGCTCCTAAGTCGATTCTTAATTAGCTCTGGCCATAATTCTCGCCCTGTGATTGCCTGAAAGCATTCCCGTCGAATAGGAAAGCGTGTAGAATGACTAAAAAAAAACAGCACGAATTAATTAAAAACTTACGCCGTCCGAAGGGAATCGTGAGTCCGATGGCTATAAATTTCATCCACCTTAGAACGCCGTGGGTGATAGCCTGGTGGTCAGCTTCATATCTTGGCTATGCCTATATGAGTCTGGGAAATTATGTAAAAGGATTTATTTTAATATTCCTGGAAGTTTTTATAAATGTCAATTCTAAAATCAATTTAGGGATACTTTATAGTTTCACAGGGCGCTTTGAGATGGCAAAACAGGTAGTAGATACCAATTGGCTGCTCCTTTATATACCGATATATATCTATTCCATTTGGGGAGGATACGGGCTTGCTGTTGACCTAAATAAATATTCCATTCTCGCTGATAGGGAAAATTCCAGCATGATACCCTTTAAGATCAGTAATTGGGAAATTGCCTTCTTAGATAAGCGGAAGCCCTGGATGGCGATAGCTTTGTCCCTTTTAATTCCAGGCCTGGGACATTTATACGCTCATAAAATCCCCACCAGTTTTTATACGCTGGCCTGGTGGACTTTCATCGCTTACAAGGGAGAACTTCTTCCATGCATTCATCTTACTGCAATGGGTGACTTTGCTGGCGTGGCCATGGCAGCTGATCCTTTATGGCTGATGTTTCTGCCTTCCATTTACGTGTTTGCAATTTATGATTCTTACGTAAATACAGTAGAGTGTAATAGATTGTTCGAGCAAGAACAGAAGCGATTCTTAAGTGACAACTATCAAAGTGGGAATTTTCCAGTACCAGAATAAATATAAGGTGGGTTCTAATTGTACGTTTACGCGTCTTTTGACTATTCGGCTTTCCTTGAATTGGCCATAACCGATCTGGAAAAGCGCGGGATCGCCAGAGAACATATCTTGGCAGTTACTTTGGACAAAAGGGTTGAGGAAAGAATGGTCCTGGATACCATTCATCGGGCAGATGGAATGAGCTTATTTGATGGAGCCATGGTTCTGGGGGCAATACTCATGGAGCTAGGCGTTATATATGGCTTTATTTTAGAGTGGGGGCCGATTATCTGGGGATTGATAGGACTACTGAGCGGAGCAATTATCGGCTTCCTGCTTGATTACTTTTATGGAAGGATATTCGGGAACAAGAAGACAAAATCACCCCGCAACCGTGTCGAAGCCGGGGAATGCAATAACACAGAAGTAGTATTGACTGTTTACTGTAACAACAGTCAATACGAAATGGTAGAGAAAGTGCTATGGGACAATATGGCCTTTGGAGTAGGCAAGTTGGATCGGCTCCGTAATACGTCAGGAAATGGGGCGACAAGTGATGGAAAAGAAACAAATTGAGTCCATAAGAAATCAACGCCGTCCTAAAGGAATTGTGAGCGAGCTCACTGTTAATCTGCTTCACCTAAAAAACCCTTGGATAACAGCTTTCTGGTCAGCAATATTCCCGGGATTAGGATTCCTGATCATGGGGAGTTATATAAAAGGGTTTCTGTTAATTATCGGGGCGACCATCGCAAATTCTATGGGACATATTAACCAGGCAATTATCTATGGGCTTACTGGTCAAGCAGAATTGGCTAAACAGATTCTTGATACCAGGTGGCTGCTTTTTTATGCTCCTTTGCAGATTTTTGCTACTTGGAGCAGCTACCATCTTACTGCTGATTTAAACAAATATGCAATTCTTGCCGCACGAGAAGGTTCGGGAATTATTCCTTTTAAAATTGGTACATGGGACATAGGATTCCTCGACAAACGAAATCCCTGGGTGGCAGTAGCCTGGTCCCTTCTCATGCCTGGTCTGGGCCATCTTTATAGCCACCGAATCCCTACCAGTTTTTATTTGCTGACCTGGTGGATCGGCATGTCATATATGGCTCATCTCCTTCCGGCCATTCATCAGACATTTCTGGGAAATTTTTCTGAGGCTATTGCCACTATCAGGCAGGAATGGTTCTTGTATCTGGTAGCAATTTATCCCTATTCTGTCTATGATGCCTATGTTAATACGGTTGAGTATAATATACTTTTTGACCAGGAACAGAGCCAGTTCCTCATTGATAATTATCAAAATTGTAAGTTTCCTATGCCCGCAATGGATAACAGGCATTAGAAAAGAAGCTGCTCTTAAACTACAATTGGTAGATTTATGAGTAGCTTCTCTTTAGGTTGAAGCAGGATTTAGCATTTATAAAGAGAAGCTACCATAATAAATTAGTTAATGTATGGGAAGCTTCTCTTTTCGTGACATAGCGAAAGAAAGAGAATAAGAAAGTATCGGTTTGGAATGGGACAAGGGGCCTGTCCCCATGTTCCACTTAAATGAATCATAGAGGGGAGTTGCATTCATAATGAATGAGACAATTAAAACCATTCTAACACGAAAAAGTATACGATCTTATAAGGAAGAGCAAATTTCAGATTCAGATCTGGAATTGCTTATTGATGCAGGGATTCACGCACCTACCGGGGGTAATTCCCAAAGCTGGAACTTTACAGTTATACAAAACAAAGAAAAGCTTTTGGAACTTAACAGATTGGTAAAAGAATCGTTTGCGGAACTCATCGTGGATGAGAACACCTATCGTTCTAAGCGAGCAGGAAAAATTTCGTCTCAGCAAGAGACCTACAGCTTTTATTATAATGCACCTACATTAATCCTTGTGTCCAATGCGAGAGAATACTCGAATGCCATGGCAGATTGTTCGGCTGCAATTGAAAATATTATGCTGGCTGGTAAGTCATTAGGGCTGGGTTCTTGCTGGATCAATCAGCTAACTTGGTTTTGTGATGAAGAGAAAGTGAGGGCAACTTTAACTCATTATGGCATTCCTGAGAACTATATAGTTTGTGGTGGGGTTGCTCTTGGTTATTGTGCGTCCAATACTGACAAACTAGTGCCACGAAAGAAAGCGGATGTGAATATTATACGATGAGGTGTTTTTAACGGAATGGATTATGCCGAGAAAGTTGTTTTAGTAACGGGTGGTGCTAATGGAATTGGCAAGTCTGTCAGCTGCGAATTTTTAGCTGCAGGAGCTACCGTTATTATTGCCGATATTGATGAGAAAAAAGGTGAAGTATTAGTTCGTAAATGGAAACAAAATAACTATAAGGCAGTTTTTTATAAAATAGACTTAACAGATGTTTCAGCGATTAGAACCATGTATCAATTTATAGTTGGGAGCTATAAGAAGCTCGATGTTCTGATTAATAATGCAGGAAAAGGAGTTTTTAAGCCGATTTGTGAACTGAAAATTGAGGAATGGAACGAGGTTATTCAGCTTAATCTTAGGGCTGCATTTGTTACTGCCCAGGAGTTTGCAAAATACCATAAGAGTAATAGTTATGGACGGATCATTAATATCGCCTCTACTCGCTATGCTATGTCCGAACCGAATTCTGAAGCGTATGCCGCTTCCAAAGGTGGTATCGTAGCGCTTACTCACGCATTAGCGCTTTCACTTAGTGCCAAGAATTTTACGGTTAATGCCATCAGCCCGGGGTGGATTGCGAATCATCAATATGAGAAACTAAGTGTGGAAGATCATGGGCAGCATCCCTCTAAGCGAGTAGGAAAGCCGGAGGACATCGCTAGAGCGTGTCTATTCTTAGCTGATGACCAGAATGACTTTATAACCGGCCAGAATATTGTAATTGATGGCGGTATGACCAAAAAGATGATCTATATTGAATAGGGAATTGATAAAACTTGTTTAGTTTGGTTTGCTGTTAACATGGAAAGGGGAGATAGATACTTGCCGATTGTCGTCCACAGTGGCAAAAAAGACGGCTTTAAAGGTATCAATTCCCTGGTTTTTTAATTGCCCATAAAGCCAATCCTCTGATAGCTGGAGGTCATGTAATACCTGCTGTAATACCCTGCCTTCCATAATTACCGGATAGGAAATTCCACTGCTTGGTTTTGTGATGCTTAAATCCTGAAGATTTACCGGCGCCAGTTCCGGTTTTTTATAAACTGATAATCGTCCGTTTGCTTCGATTAGTGCGATGCTGACCTCTGTTATATTAAAAATCCCATATTCTCTTAATAACTCTAAAATATTTTCCAGTGAATACTTTATTTTCCTGATGTTCTTTACAATTAAATTTCCGTCTTTTATTACAACGATTGGATCAAACGTTGTTAACCCTTTAAATGTCTGATTTCGGATTACAAGTTCCGCGAAAAGCTTTTGCAGAATTCCAATTACTACAACCGCAAAGGCAATATAGAAATGGTTGATTTCAGGCTCGGCAATGTCTGCACCTACTACAGAACCTAGGGTGATAATGATCAAGTAGTCGAAAACAGGCAGTTCTCCGACGGATCGTCTACCCATAAATAAGGTTACGATTAGCATCAGTGGCAAAATTGTAAAGATCCGTACAGCTATTTTGAATAAATCAGATGCAATTTCCATGGCTGCGTACTCCTTCTTCTAAGTAAACTTTTCCTTTTTCATTTACCCAAAAGGGCGTGTCGCTTTGCGTTTAAAAAAAACATTTTGCGACACGCCCTAAGTGGCATTATGTTCATAATGTGTAAAAGTTCTGTTCCGTTTGTTATTAAAGTAGGATCACGCTTCTATTTTCCAAATGGCGAGTCCTCTCTGCGAACAAAGAATCCCTGATTATGGCTGCAAACCGGGCAGATTTGCGGCGCCCCGGCACCTTTATGGATGTGGCCGCACTGTAGACAGATATATTCGGTGGGGGTGTCATTTTTAAATAAGTTATTGTTCTGCATTAACTGTGCATACCGAGAAAAACGCTGACTATGTATATTTTCAATTTCAGCGATCATATAAAAAGAATTTGCGATATTGGCAAATCCCTCCTCCTTAGCCTTGTCACCGAAAGAACTGTAAATCGTGTCATGTTCGGCAGCTTCATGCTGGGCGGCAAGCTGCAAAAGCTCTAAGAGGTTATTTGAATTATCGATGGGATAGTTGGCGCTTATCGAGATTTCCTGTCCATGAAACTCCTTTAAGTGATTGTAAAATATCTCAGCGTGTTCCTTTTCCTGGCTTCCAGTATAGTGGAAAAGCCAGTATAAGACCTCAAGGTTTTGTGTTTGTGCCTGAGTCGCGGCAAATTCGTAGCGCCGCCAAGCTTGGCATTCTCCTGCAAAAGCCTTTAAAAGATTCTCTTTTGTGATGCTGTCTTTCAGTGCAACCATTTTTTATTCCTCCTAATTTCTTATAGCATTAGTATTATCAATTATTCCATGGATTATAAGAAAAGAATGGAACGTATGATAACCTTCTACGAGACAGCATAAATAGGAGTACAAATGTGCATCCCCTAGGTGAATTTTACTGGATTTTATTTCAATGTATATGTAAAAATGGTGGTCGTGGCTATCAGCGTAGGAGGAATATATATGATTATTAGACCAATAATAGACGATAATATAGATGATATTGCTAAAATTTATACTGATAATTGGAAAGCCACATATCAAGGGATTTTACCAGATTCTTTTTTGAAAGGTTTAACATATGAGCATTCAAAGAAAAAGTGGCTGTCGTATATTCATAAGGATAAGCAAGGAGCCTTTGTTGCAGTAGCTGAAAATGATATGATAGTTGGTTTTGCTGCATACAAGCCATATGAGGATTTGAAGCAATGTTTGTTACTTGATTCATTGCACGTTTTACAATCCGTGCAAGGTAGTGGAATTGGGAAAAATTTAATTTTTACAATTGGTAAATATGCTTACAATAACGGGTATGAAAAAATGTCTATCTGTATTGTAAAAGGAAATGATCGGGCTGAAGAAATATACACCTTTTTAGGTGCGAAGCCCTACAAAGATTTTATTGATGATTTTGAAGGAACTCCATCTAATTCATCGGTTTTACTATGGAATGATTTGAATATGTTTGTTTTTTGAATAACGCTTCAATCGTATAATCACGCTGGAAGAATGGTTAGCTTATTACACTAACTTATGTCAGGTGCTTCAGATGCCATGTAGTTAACTATCATAATAAAAATAGAAACAGTCAGCATTCCAGTGATATGCTGACTGTTTCTATAATGTATACGGGCTTCAGTGAAAATCCTTTCGATAACATGCTGAACCCTTAGGGGGATTTAAGGGAGACAGTACTTTGATCCAACCATCCAAGGCTTCATTGAATTCCGGCTGCATCTTAACGTCTTCGTGAGATTTCTCTAGGATGGGGGTTTAATCTTCATGTAATTATAAAGCCTTTTTTGTTTTTCAGTAATTTCGCTTAAGTAATAGCACTTTCCGGATTGATGATAATACTCAATGCCATCCAACTCATCAAGCAATCCTTTTATTGTATAGTTTTTAAAAAGACCATTATCGTCCATAGCTTTCTTTATGTAGGAAAGATAAATGAGAGCCACAAACTGGACGAACAGCTTGTCTTCCAAATTTTCCTCAGGAGCTGCCGGCATGCGGCACATGCTCAACCGCTCATTGAGATTCCCAAAAGCCTCTTCAATGAGATCTTTCGTGCGGTACATTTTTAACGCTGCAGCAGGATCTTTTATTACATTCGACAACAGAACAAAGAAACCATAACTCTTTTCCACTTGATGGATTGCATCCTGCTTTGGAATGATTTTTCGGCCACGCACCGGAGTTTCCAGAACATCATAATATCTTTGGTAAAGCTTTTCGTGCTCAGGCTTTTCTCTCCCGCTGAGAAGTTCTTCTTCTAGAGTATCAAGGAGCTGATTGAACTGTTTTTTGTCATCTGTGGCAATCTGGTCATTATAGTAATAGTGAACGTAAATTCTTCTTTTATCGATAATCACTTCTCCGGTTCTCGGCTTTATTTCCTTGTAGTCCCACTCTTGGGTAAAGCTTCTGATATAGAGCTGGTTCTCGGAATTATAGTGTTGTCGGGAAACAAAACCATCTCTGATTTCATTCAGTTTATTGCGAATCAGCTTCAGCGATATTTTTCCACCTATAAGAAACTTATGATGTTTCCGAAAGAGTTCGTTAATGTTTGCTTCGCTATAAAAACCGCGGTCCATTACCAGATTCAACTTTTCCGTCTTTAGGATGTCGATATCCTTGACCAGATTTTCAGCGGTCTTTACATCCGTAATGTTATCAGCAACTCTTTGGTAATATACGGGAAGACATGACGATTTTCCGTATAACAGAGAAAGGTTAAGTTGAGACGGACATTCATGCTCCTTGTTGCTGTTCGACTTAACCTGGTTTAGGCTTTGGGAATAGGAGGAGATAGAGGGGCTGTCATAGACCAGATATTCCTGCTCAAGTCTTCGATTGGACTGGAGTGCAAAGAACTTCATCTTCTGCTCTTCCAGTATGCGTCCAAAAAGCTTAGTGCTGCGTTTCGATGGCATGTCAAATCGAAAGGGGTGAACATGCGTAACCGCCCATTTGTGAAATCGGTAAATGGAAGTATTCTCTTCGAGCACCAAGAAATAAGCCAGTGATAGTATTTCTTTATAATCTGCCGGAAAACATTGCTTCAAATCTTCTATGATGCCTGTAGTTTGGCCGATGGCATCGAGAAGATACATTGCACCGTAAAACAGTCTTTTGCATTCGGCTGCTGGTACCGGTTCAGGCTTTGCTTCTGCTTCTGCGGTAGCATGCTCAAGCTGTTGCTGAAGTGTATATTTCTTATTTGGCACAAATAGTCCCTTGACGTTTTTGCCGATATAATTGCGCTTTTGTTCAGAACGTTTTTTAGCAGAATTCCAAATCGAAATGTACTCGTAAACATATTCCGTGCCATTAATATTTTGTGTACCTCGGACAGGCATGTCATCACCTCATAGATATATTTCATATCGAGATAAGATGAAATGCAAATTCTAAACCGCTTATTTTATAAAGTTCGGCGGAATGCTAGATATAATTTTGGGGGGACTTTAGGCTGCATTTATACATCTTGACTCTTTATAAAAATAACTTTACAATAAGAATCAAATCGCGTCTAATATATAAATAGTGCTTTTCTAAGTCGAAAAGCGACTTAATTAGGAGGAATCATTCCATGGAACTGCGTCAGCTTGAATATTTCACAGCTGTGGCGGAAGAATTGCATTTTGGCCGTGCTGCTATGCGTTTACAGATGACACAGCCACCTCTAAGTCAGCAAATTTTGCAACTTGAACAAGAGCTTGGAGTAAAATTGTTAAAGAGAACCAAACGGCATGTAGAGCTTACAAGCGCAGGAAAGGTTTTCTTGCGCGAAATTCGCAACGTTCTTACTCAATTAGAACGGGCTAAAAATGCAGCGCAAAGGGCAGAGATGGGAATGCTTGGCAGGTTAGTTCTGGGCTTTGTCGGATCTGCAACATTTGATATTCTTCCAATCATTGTCCGAGCATTTCAGGAACAATTTCCGTACGTAGATTTGGTTTTTCAGGAGATGTCTACACCGATGCAAATTGAGGCACTTCACAATAAGGAAATCGACATTGGGTTTGTCAGAACTCCTGTGGCAGATCCGTTTATATCGCTCTGTTCAGTTCATCAAGAAACATGTATTGCCGTCGTACCAAGGCTGCACTCACTTGCCCAGCGTGCATCTATATCCATGGGTGATCTAAAAACGGAACGATTTATATTAGTAGAGAGGGAGGTTTGGCCAAGCTGGTACGATGATATCCTCTCGAAGTGCCGTGATGCTGGGTTTAGTCCAATCGTTCGCCAGCATGTAAAAGAAATTCAAACCATTGTTGGGTTGGTAGCGGCAGGACTGTGTATAAGCATCGTACCAAAATCAACGGAGAAATTACATGCGCGGGACGTGGCGTATGTTAACATCGAGGGAGAAGCCCCACGCGTAGAAATGAGTATTGCTTGGAGAACGGATGACAGTTCCCCTTTGGTAAAACAATTACTTGATACAGCAACGCGACTCATGGGTTAATAATGAACAAGTATATAATTTCTGCAAGGCTTTTGTAACTACAAAAGAGAAGCTGCCATAATAAATTAGCTAATAATTTATTATGGCAGCTTCTCTTTTAGTTGATATAGAAATGATGACTATTAAGAAGAAGGTTTCATTTTAAAATGGGACAAGGAGCCAGCCCTTGTCCCATTTGTTATGCTTTTCTTATTTATTGCGCCATAACTGATCAGCAAAAGCAGACAAAGATGCTTTTGTATCTTCAGTCAGCGCCGTCAGAGGTGCTTTGCAGTTTTCCTGCATACCTGTGCCTAATTCTGCCATAGCCCATTTCATCACAGGATTAAATGGTGTATAGACTTCGTAAAAACGCATTCTTTCATCAAGCAATCGTTGCGCTTTTGAAATTCGGCTCAAATCTTCGTCGCGAAGAGCTTTTATAGCCTCAGCACATAGCGATGGATATACATTAGATAATGCACCAATACAACCGTCGCCGCCGGAAATAACCGTTGGAATGCAATTATTATCATAACCAGTATAAACAATAAAATTAGGATATTTAGTTTTTACGAGTTGAATATACTTTTGCGTATGTCGAAGTACTGCATGTGTGTCTTTCATACCCTCCAGATGATCATGCTTAGCTAATAAGCGTAAAAAGGTGTCTACAGTTACATCATAACCAGTACGATCTTCATAATTATAGATATAAAATGGTCCTTTTACATCTGTTAAGAGATTATCATAATAGTTAAATACATCTTCTTGGTTGCAAGCACTATAATATGGACCTACTACAAGTACTGACGCTGCACCCGCTTTTAAAGCCAGATTTGATAAATCTACAGTTTCCTTGTAGACCATACGTCCCGTACCTGCCATCACAATGGCTCGTTTGCCAATATAAGATATCGCATCCAAGATAAATTCTTTAATCTCTTCATACGTAAAAGCATAGAACTCTCCCGAACTGCCTCCAACCAAGATTCCATCAATACCTGCATCAATCAATGTGTCGTAAAGCTTATGCATCGTTTCATAATCTACCGTACCATCGTCATTGATCGATGTCAAAATCGGACTAATATATTTACAATTCATTCCAAATCCTCCTATATCCTACAATTTAGTATTTATTTTATTGCTTACCAATAAGATAAATATCAATTTCAAGTAACTATTTAATTATTGCATCTAACGCCAAAATAAATATCAGACCTACAACAGAGGTAATCGTTGACAACATTGTCCAGGTAGCAAACGTTTCTTTCAAGGTTAAGCCGAAGTATTCCTTAACCATCCAAAATCCAGCGTCATTGACATGGGATGCAATCGCACTGCCGCAACCCGTTGCAAGAGTGACCAATGCCAAATTAGCATCATATTGGGCTAACATGGGAATAACAAGACCAGCCGTCGAAATCGCTGCAACAGTTGCCGATCCTAATGAAACACGCAATATCGCAGCAACAATCCATGCTAAAAGAATGGGAGACATCGATGTTCCAGCAAATATAGCTGCTATATACTTGCCGACTCCACCATTAATAAGCACCTGCTTAAAAGCTCCACCGCCACCAATAATCAATAACATCATACCGATAGAGGCTGCTGCTGATGAACAAGATTTGGTAATTTCTTTAATGGATATATTTCTGTTAATCCCCATAGTATACACTGCGATTACTAAAGAAATTAGCATTGCTACGGAAGGATCACCAATGAATGCAATCAACTTAAATACAAAACCTGTGCCAGCGTTGCCGACTACCATCTTTACACCAGTAGCGATCAGCATTAGAATCACTGGAAACATGGCTGTTAACAAACTAATATTAAAACTTGGCGTGTCAGCAAGGTTAAATACCTTTTGTTCGCCCAAAGAATCGATACTACCTCTTTTTTCAAATGCTGAAGGAACTATTTTTCTCGCGAATCGAGTATAAAGTGGACCGGCTATCAGAACAGTGGGAATAGCAACAATAATACCATATAACAAAACTGTTCCAATATCAGCACCATACTCCCCGGCAATTACCGTAGGACCTGGATGTGGCGGAAGAAAGCTATGCGTGGCTAATAATGCTGCCAGCATTGGAATACCCAAAGATAATAGCGATACCTTCATTTCTCTTGCAATTGAGAAAACAATTGGGATCAATAATACTAACCCAACTTCGAAAAACATTGCGATTCCAACAATGAATGAGGCAACTACGACGGCCCATTCGATTTTAGTCTCTCCAAATTTATGAATTAATGTCATTGCGATTCGTTGTGCACCACCGGCATCAGCTACTAGTCGGCCCAACATAGCACCCAAACCAAATATGAGCGCAATATGCCCTAACGTTCCGCCAATACCAGTTTCTATTGTGGAAACGACTTTTTCCATCGGAACACCCAGTGTTAATGCTACACAGAATGATACGATCAGGAGTGCAATAAATGTATTTAGTTTAAATTTGGAAATTAAAATAATTAATAGAATAACGCCGATTGCTACAATTAATAATGGCATGGATTTACCTCCTAAATTTTACTGAAACCATTATTTACTTGGAATCAGAAAACATAGCATTTTCTGATCCCAAGTAATAATAACTAGGGTTTCTACGACGCCTGAGTACTTATTAAAAACCAAGTGTTTTCTTATCTGCTAAAGCTTTTTTCCCAGCTTCAATAACCTCAATGATTTTATCCGCATCATAGACACAGCCTTTCCAGATTCCACCGCTAATGGACTGTAGTTCTGCCCATAATCTAGTATCATCAGGCAAATCCTTATCTGGCTGCAATCCTGGATATATTTCTCGGTTGTTTAATACCTCAGCGGCTTCATCATAGGAAAGCTGCTTTTCTTCTGTTCCGATAAAATTAAGTGAGCCTTCAAACTGATTTCCATCAACAATAATTTCTATCAAATCTCCATCCCGCAACTTACCTAATGGACCGCCAACCAATGCTTCGGGGCCAACATGTCCAAAGCAGGCTCCAGTAGAAACACCAGAAAATCTAGCATCTGTAATCAGAGAAACATGCTTGCCAAAAGGCAGTTTCTTCAATGCTGAAGTCAACTGGTACGTTTCCTCCATACCGGTTCCCTTCGGGCCGCCGCCCATAACAATCATAATATCGCCAGCTTGTATTTTTTTATCTTTTATGGCCTTAATAGCTGACTTTTCGGATGTAAATACCTTCGCCTTTCCAGTGTGTCTGAATACGCCATCTTCATCAATTACCGTTGGATCAATGGCTGCCGATTTCACAACAGACCCTTCCGGTGCGATGTTCCCAACTGGAAAAGTTACGGTAGATCGCAATCCCTTTTCTCTAGCTTTGGCAGGGGTCATAATTACATCGTCAGGATTTACTCCATCTAATGCTTCTAAACGCTCTCTACATTTTTTACGTCTTTCTGATTTTTCCCACCAATCCAAGTTAGCTCCTAACGTTTCACCTGTAACTGTCATAACATCTTCATGCAGCAAACCAAGTTTTCTTAAATGAAGCATAACCTCTGGAACTCCACCAGCTAAAAAGACGCTTACAGTTGGATAGTTAACAGGGCCGACTGGCATAACGCTTACTAAACGAGGAACCTTTTTATTAATAGCAGCCCAATCATTTACTGTAGGCACTTTACAATTTGCCGCAAAAGCAATTGCTGGCAGATGAAGAAGTAAATTTGTTGAGCCACCAAATGCCGCATGTAGAACCATTGCATTTTCAATCGCCTTATCAGTAATAATATCGCTTATTTTAATGCCTTTTTCCTTTAATTTTATTAAAGCTCTAGCAGACTGTCTTGCAACTTCTTCCCAAATAGGCTGTCCGGAAGGTGCTAGGGCAGAATGTGTAATTGCAAGTCCCAGAGATTCCGCTATCATTTGAGAGGTACCTGCAGTTCCAAAAAATTGGCACCCACCACCGGCTGATGCACAAGCTCTGCAACCTACTTCTGCCGCTTCATCAAAAGAAATTTCATCACTAGCAAATCGAACACCTATTGTCTGAACTGTTCCAGCATCTTCCCCTTTTACGGGTTGAAGGGTTGCACCTCCTGGGACAAGTACAGCAGGCAAATCATGCATCGATGCCAGTGCCATCATCATCGCCGGCAATCCCTTATCACAAGTAGCAATACCCATTACCGCTTTTCTTGTGGGAAGAGAGCGCGCCAGCCGTCTAAACACGATGGCAGCATCATTACGATAAGGCAATGAGTCAAACATTCCAGTAGTTCCTTGGCTTCTTCCGTCACATGGATCTGTAACATATGCCGCATAGGGTACAGATCCATGGTGTGCCAACTCTTCTGCAGCTGCACGCATCTGCAAGCCTAATTCGAAGTGCCCTGTATGAAGACCTACAGCTATAGTGCTGCCGTCTTCACCACGGATACCCCCTTGCGTACTTAAAATGAGTACATCATCATCATTCAGTTTTTCTGGATTCCAACCCATACCAGCATTTAAAGTCATTCCAAAAATATGTCCACTTGGAGATTCTCTTAAAAACGTTTCACTAAATGGCAACTTTCCCTTTGGCCCCTCAGCATGAGTGTAGATGTTATATAAAGATACATCTTTTTCATCATAAATTGATTCCATTGACAAATCAGTTCCCTCCTTAAATTTCATTGAATGCAAAGACCACAACCTACACATTGAGATAGTATCTTCTGTCAACCACTCCTTTTATACAATTTAAATTGAAGAACAGTAATCATAGATCATATCTATTGTTCTTATATACAAACTAAATTTGTTTATAAGAACTATTAACTAGATAATAGCACATTAATGTAATTATTCGCAATAGTATTTTAACTTTTAATTATTTGCTATTATACTTGGCTAATCAATTATAATTCATATTTAAGTAGACATTCTTTTTAGAAATCAATAAAATGGTAGTATACAAAAACTATTTATATAAGGAGTATTTATGCCTCATAAACCTACAGAGCGAGTATTAAATATATTAAATCTTTTATCTGTCAATGCAGTTGGATTAACTCTTACGGAGATATCTAAAGCTATCTCGGTTCCAAAGAGCACGCTTTACCCCATTTTGCAAACGATGACCGATATGAATTACATCCAACTCAGTAAATCTTCTTTTCGTTATAAGCTAGGCATTTCCACCTTTTGCATTGGTTCTTCTTATTCGCAAGATGAATATATGCTTGAATTTGCAAAGTCGATAATGAAAAATGTCGTTGCCGAAATTAAAGAAATCTGCCAAATGGGAGTTTTAGAAGGAAACAACGTTTTATACGTATTAAAAGAGGAACCCGAAGTAGGCTTGGATATCCGCATTATCTCGCGTGTAGGAAAACGACTTCCCGCATATTGCACCGCATTAGGAAAAGCTTTATTGAGCAACTATAGTATGGAAGAGCTGAAAAAATTATACCCAAAAGGCTTAATTCCTTACACCGAGAATACAATTACGGATTTTGATGTTTTAAATAGTCAGCTATTAACCATTAGGCAAGAACATATTGCTAAAGAGTATGAAGAAATTACCAATGGCCTATGCTGCTATGCTGTACCTTTAGAGTCCAACGGTAATATAATTGCCGCCCTAAGCGTTAGCGTTCCTAATTTTCGAGCGACTCAAGAAAAATTAAATTTAATAACCGAATTGCTGCTAAATGCCCGCAGACAGTTCGGTAATGTTAATTTCAAGTAAATCAAATCTATAAGAACAAGCGTATTGTTTAATTTGAACAATACGCTTGTTTTCTTTTATCGAGAAGCTGCTATAATGGATTACTCTATACAAAAGACATGAGAACGATAAGCTAACTGACAGATGTAAAAAACCGCTGCCTATTGTAAGAACAGCGGTTTAAAGAATCCAGCAGCCCAACTCTATGGAATATAGGCTGCATTTTTAGTGTTGTTATTTCCTTATCTCGTTTTTAACATCATAATAGTTGTTGTCCTATTCATTTACAGACTGATTTGGCCTGAACAATCTGGTTCCGTCCATTTTTTTTCGCTTGTAACAAAGCTTCGTCTGCCTGCTTAATTAAATTGTCCATTTCTGTAAGTGCTGCTGGAACCATAGTGGCTGTGCCAATACTAACCGTATATTTAGGAATTGTTGTATCATTGGCAAAAGGCAGCGCTAGGTTTGCCTGGAGTTTCTGTCCGAGGATGAGTGCATCTTCAGCCGAGGTGTTGGGGGCAAAGATAATAAACTCTTCGCCACCGTATCTGCCCAATATATTTTCGATACCAATGATGCTTTGCGTCTCACGGCTAAAATGCGCCAATACCTTATCGCCAACGATATGACCATACGTGTCATTAATAACCTTGAAATAATCGAAGTCAATCATAAATATTGTGGCTGGTTTTTGCTGATGGATCATCAAGGAGAAAAGCTTCTCTGACAGCTGCAGAAAATACATACGGTTATAAATACCTGTCAGATAATCTTTCGTAGCCGCTTCTTTCAGCTTGATGTCAATAACCTCACGAGTCATTAGCAAATATGCCATGGTGCTTATTAGCATATGTACATATATACTTATAAACGAAATCGTCTGTAATAATGAAGCCGTGAATAATGTATAACTCTCACCGATTAGAAAGCCATCCAACGCACGAATGATCTGATATATAGCTAAAATTACAAAAAAGAATGCTAATATTTTTCGTAATTTTGTAGCACCATTGTGGAAAAAAAGCCCGATCGCTGCTGTTAACGAATAGAGCCCTAAGACCATAGCGCTGAAAAAGACTCTAAACCCCATGCTTACTCCTGCTAAATAAAGCAGTGTAAATGCTAAGGTGATGGCGGCTACTACCTGTATCCACCGTTTGGTTACGTTTTTAAGGGGCGCTCTATCAACATGAACGATACAGTAAACTTCCAAGGCCACGCCAATAAAGACGGCACTATTGCCCACGATAATAGAGAAATCAATCGGTACGATACCTCTAAAAAGACCTAAAGCAGCACCAATGGTTTGCAGTAGTTTCCCATATATATAATGTTGGATTAAACCTTTAAAGCTGGTAGTCTTTGCGAAAATAACCAGCAGCAAAAACATAACAATATTTCCCAAAAAGGTAAGAAAATAAACAGTATATGTATCCAATAAAGACAACGCCAGCTCACCTCGACAATGCATTCATCGCTAATTATTTCTCTTGCATAATAATATACCATGATGCAAGAAATATTACTACAAGCTAGGGGAATGCAAGGGGGCTTAATTTGTCACACGATTTTGCTATGGACAGATAGAACTGTGACAGAATTGCTTGAGTCAATTGTTAGGTTCTTTTAGAAAGGACAAACTGACTACGCCTACACCGAGTAATAAAATAAAACCTAAGAACAATGGACCGATGAAGGGAATGTTGACTGTCAAAGCAACAACCGTGGCGCCATAGAGGGTCTGCAGCCAGGCGGGTCGATCAAATTCACCGGTCTTGCCTGCAATCCATTCGCCGATGGACAGGCATACGCCACTGGCGCCGAAAATGGCAATGATAAGAAAAGACATTCCAACTAAGAAGGCCAGAGGCAATCCTACGACACTGAGAATCAATAAACTAACCAACAGCACAAAGGCCAGACCAGAAAGCATGCCTAAAGTTGCCGCTTTGCCGCCAGCGGATTGGCATATTTCTGCAAGCTGCCAGCAGCGGGAACGAAAGCCCCATGACAAGGCCGGAAGGATGAGCAGCAAAGCAACTGTTACGACTAACTGCATAAAGCCAAAAAGCAATAGCAATAGTACAGCCAACATGATACTTGCTATATTGCTGGAAGTTGCCTCAAGATTCACAACTCCTTCTTTAATAACAGCGTCGGCTTCTTTCGTTAAATGACCTCCTAGAATAAAGACATGTTTATCAAGTTTCGCTGAGGATAGCAAAGTCAGATTGCCGTTAATGACGACCACTTCATCAGTTACTTCACCGCCAATCGTTACATCGCCACCGATGACCACCACATGATCAACTACCGTAGCATGGGGGATGAATACATCTTTAAAATCAATAATATCAGGCGATGGTGATGAATGACTGGCTGTAGTTGCGGAATGCAGAGCCAAGGAAAGACCAATGAATAGAGCCAAGGATAGAATGATAAAAAACAGAAAAACTTTTTTCAAAAGGAAAACCTCCCGTGATTAAGCAATACAACGCATAGCCAGGCGACGTATGGATACCAGTACAATAAACAAGAGTGCAGTTAGTATTGTACCACTGATGATTTGCAGCAGGGGTGCGGTTTTTATCACTAAAGCTCCTTGCTGCACAAGTGTAAAAAGAATATTGGCGGAGAGCCAAAGCAAGCTGATAAAGATCGGGCTGATGATTAGTAATCCGATAAGCAAAATAATAATCAGAATCAAAATAATACCGATTATTGGTTTTAGAGTAGAGGCCGGTTCGGTTAGCGTGATTTTGTCCAGTGTTTCCTGGACAAAGGAGTGGTCCGACTGAAGCAGCGGCATATGTGTATGGAGGAAGCGGGTGGTTGCGGTGGTGGTGTCTAGCTCTTCGCGGCAGGATGAGCAACACGCTGTATGCTCATCTACTTGCGCCAGCAAGTCTTTCTCTAAATCGTCTACACAATATGCCCACAGCAAAGCCTTGCAGGTTTTGCAATCCATGTTTGTCACAACCTTTCTGGTGCCAGAATATTGTACAAGCGTGATCTGGCAGCGTTAATACGAGATTTGACTGTTCCAAGCGGAATACGAAGGATTAAGGCAATTTCTTCGTAGGACAAATCCTGAAATTCTCGCAATACCAATACCGTTCGCTGTTCTAGGGTAAGACGGTCCAAAGCCGCAATCACCAGTTTTTGCTGTTCGCGCTGTTCCGCTATTTTTTCCGGTGATTGGGTTGAAATAGCAAGGGGGAGAGCTGTTTCCAAGGGCTTGACCCAGCGTAAGGAATTAGCTGTTTTTTTGTCAATACTTAAATTGACTGTAATTTTGACTAGCCAGCGATAAAAAGCTTTGGCACTAGATAGGCGCTTAATCGACAGAAAGGCCTTAAGAAAAGCTTCTTGCGCAATATCTTCTGCATCTTGAGCATTGCCCACAATACCGAAAGCAATGTTTAGTATATGGTCCTTATACCGCCAGACCAACTTGCTGAAGGCTGCCTTATCCCCAGTCATGGCCTGCTCAATTACTAGCGATAAATCTTCCGTCAAAGCGGATATCACCACCTTAGGCGTAGCACGCAAAAATTAAAGTATTGGCTTTCGATCGCAATGAAACAAGCGTCAAGCATAAAATCTCTTCCTATAGTATACACCCGGAATTAATATTGTTATATAATGCTTGTTTTATGCTATTAAGAGCCTCGACACATTGAGTAAGAAAACAGACCTCCACCTCACTAGAAGCAGGGTCTGTTTTATAGTATTTTAAGATATTAGTCGATAATAGGAATCGGCGGACGGTCTTTGCCGCGCTCGGTATAGTTGCTTTCAATGGTATCTTGCACGTGCTGAACAAATATATCTTGGATCATAGTATTCTCGCCTAATCCTTGAATATAGGCTTCTACCTTAAATCCTTCCTGAATGAGCTTGGTTTTTGCAGAATCTTCTTCGTCGCCGCCTATATCATTATTCGCGTGATCTCCAGCGACCAGCATCAGCGGCATTAAGATGACGTTCTTAATTTTTTGTTCTTTTAGCTTTACTATAACAGATTCTAGGGAAGGGTAACCCTCTCCGTCAACGGTATTTATAAAGACATTTTTAGCACCAGCATCTTTGAATCTGGCTTGCAGCGCAGCATAAGCTGCATTAGCAGGATGCACACCGCCATGACCGATAAGGACAACGGCATCATTGCGACCCAGTTTGGGGAATTGGCTCTGCAGGGCTTTAATAGCGGTTAAGTAATCGTCCGGCCGTTCTTCCTGACCGGAAAAATAAATCAGTGGTCGTCCCAATACGATTCTGTCAAAAGATTTGTTTTGGGCATAAACATCAACTGTACGGCGTACTTTATCATATTCATCACCGGCTACCATATGGAGCGGCTGTACAATGACTTCGCTATAACCTTCAGCCTTCAGCTTATCTAAAGCCTGTTTCTCCGTATCGATTTTTAGTCCTTCGTTTTCAGCGATACGTTTGAGAATGATGCGGGAAGTAAAGGCACGGCGGACTTCATAATCTGGGAAGGAAGACTTGATCTTGTTCTCTACGCTTTCAATATTCAGTGTACGAGCATCCTGAAATGTAGTACCGAAGCTGACTACCAGGATGGCTTTTTTCCCGGTTGTAATTTCTGCTGCATATGTTTTTGATTCGTAAGAAAACATACCTAAACAGACTGCAAATAAAAATGTTGTCATTAATAACCAAATGCTTTTTTTCATTATAATAATTTTCCTCCTATATAGTTAAATTGAACCAGTTTAACTCTGGATGTACACCTCCTAACGTGGATTCAGTATAGAGACTTTTCCTAAGAACTCTCTAGAATGGCTTGTCCATATCTAGAAGGTCTGACTAGCGAAGGCGAAAGGAAGTAGAACACAATAAGAAATGAAAACCTTCCCTGCTTTTGGCAAGGAAGGCTAATCGTTACAGAGAAGCCGATGTATTAAAATCCATCGGTTTCTCTAATTCCCTTCCCATCGCTCGTGGGTTAAACGGTAATTAACGATAGGCAGTTCTTCTGGCTTTGGATCATTACTTAGCCAAACCTTCCCAGGATTTGTATCCCAGTGGTATTCTATGGCTTCGCTCCCCACTACAGTGGCGGGACCGCGTCGGCTTTAACCGACTTCTCTGTTAGGCCCTTTCGGGCACCTATCTAACTATATGCAATTATAATAGTTCAACCAATCTTAAAAGACGGTTTAAAATGCAAAAAGTTCACTAATATTAAAAAAAATAATAAAAGGCGTATAAGGAGAGGTTTAGGCTGATATGGACACAAGAACGTGGAGAGTGATACAATCAGATCATAAAGGAAATATGCCTTAGCCTCATTAATTGTGTATGACTTGTTCTTCCGTCTCCGCGATTCCTTAGAGAACGTATCCTGAACCTATGAATTTACTAAAAAGAGGTATTTTTTATGATGAAAATAGAAACAGAAAGATTGGTTATCAGAAATTTCAAAGAGAATGATGCAGCGGCATTATGGGATTATCTCTCACATCCACGTGTAAATTGCTTTCTTAATGAAAAGCTCAACACATTTGAGGATGCTATTGCTGATGCTCTGAAAAGAAGTAAAGATGAATCACAGTTCGCTGTTTGCTTGAAAGAAAGTGATACAGTTATTGGGAATATATTCGCTGCAAAAGATGAACCAGATACCTACAGTGTTGGTTGGCAGTTTAATGAAAAATATGAAGGAAAAGGATACGCAAGTGAATCAGCAAAGGCATTTTTAAACTTTCTATTTAATGATAAGAATGCAAGACGGATTTATGCTTATGTTGAGGATTATAATGTTCGCTCACAAAAACTCTGTGAGCGGCTCGGTATGCGTAGAGAAGCATATTTCATAGAGTTTATATCTTTCACCCAGAACCCAGATGGAACACCGAAGTACGAAAATACGTTTGAATACGCTATTTTGAAAAGGGAGTGGAAAGAAAAGACAGGCTTGTGACAAAAGTAAAAGTAGCAGCCGCTTAAGCTAGCTTCTGTGAATCCTTCAATAAGCCGTAATGCAATTGCTTGTTTACTAGAGGGCATCCCTCGGTATTAGACAAGAAAGGGAATGAATCGGTCTCCTTTTGACAATCAAGGTTTCCCATCATTCTCATGCTATAGGAGGAACTGATATGTTGTATAAATGTATACTATTTGACATTGATGGAACAATTCTTGATACTGAGAAAGCTGTAATCGGTTCATTACAAAAGTTATTACAAGCAGAGACCGGTATAAAATATTCACCCGACGAGCTTGCTTTTATACTAGGAATTCCAGGAGCAGTAGCCTTAAAGAAGTTTAATATTTCAGATATTGAGGCAGCACTACAAAAATGGGATCAATATTTAAAAGAGTTTTATAGCAATATACATGTATTTCCCCATCTTAGACAAGTAATAAAAACAATTTACAGCTTAAAAATAAAGACTGGTATAGTAACATCAAAAACGAAACAAGAACTAATTGATGATTTTTACCCATTTGGAATGCATCATTATTTTGATTACATAGTTTGCGCTGATGATACAACAAGGCATAAACCGGAGCCGGACCCTATTTTGAAATGTTTAAGTCTTACAAAATCGTCTTTTAGTGATACAATTTATATTGGTGATACTTTATACGACATGCAATGCGCAGAGAGTGCTGGAATTGATTTTGCTCTTGCCCTATGGGGAACAAAGACCCCTAATTTGAATGCAACAGTAAAGTTAAGTCACCCGGAGCAGATCTTAAGTCTTATAAAAGGCCAAACCATTCCGTGATAAAGGGACGTTTCTTCTTGGACTATATTGACTTTTAGATTAATGTATTATATTATTTAGTTGTCAATGACAATTATCTAGAGGAGAAAAGCATGTATATTTTAAATGATGCCATTAGTTTTATCATGAGTAGAACATATTCTAGGATGAAAAATATATTTTTAAAAAAATTAAAAAAATATGAAATTACTCTTGAGCAATGGGTTTTACTTGCTCAACTTTCGGAGAAGGAAGGAATTTCACCAACTGACTTATCTTTAGTATCACTTAGAGATAAGCCATATACGACAAGGCTTATTGATCGATTAGAAGAAAAAAAATTTATCATTAAGGAAGACAGCAAGGTTGACAAGCGTTCCTCATTAATTTATCTGACACAACAGGGAGTGGAATTAAAAAAAGAGATTATTCCTATCGCGGATAAAATTAATGAATGGCTAGTTGAGAACATGGATGAGAAAGAAGTAAAAACCCTCAAGGTTTTATTGCATAAAATGTATAAGAACATTCAATCACATAGCCATGATAGCGAATAGCAAAAAATGGAGCTTTAATTTTTTCTACGCATATAGTTGTCAATGACAATTAAATAAGAGGAGTTAGTATAAATATGATACTTTTTCTCCATGCTTATGAGAGTAATGAAAATTAGTTAAAAAAGAGGCGTGATGTTATGAATTATTTAAGACATTATTGGCAGGATATTGGTGGTATTGTAGGGGTGGGAGTATGTATTGTTTTGTTTTTTCAATATCAACACATGCAAGAACTTCAAGTGATTTTATGCCTGAGTTTTGTTGCAATTCTTTTCCATCAGTTTGAGGAGTATCGCTGGCCAGGCTATTTTCCCGGTGTTTTTAATGTCGTCATATTCAAAAGTGCAAATCCAGATAAGTATCCGTTAAATAGCCACTCAGCGATGGTTATTAATCTATTAATTGCCTATACTTTTTATTTGCTTCCCATATTTTTTATAGATCAAATATGGATGGGGTTAGCGCCAATATTTATGGGCTTTTTCCAATTGATATGGCATGGTGTGTTCGCTAATTCCAAAATTAAAGGTATTTATAATCCTGGCTTGGCCGCGGTTGTTTTGTTGCATTTGCCAATAGGGGGATGGTATATGAACTATATTATGGTTCATAATTTAGTAACTTTGTATGACTGGATATTGGGAGTTGCATATTTTATTATAGCTACTTATGTATTCATTGTTAAAGGGAATATGTGGATGAAAAATGAAAAATCAATTCACAGTTTTAATCAAAAACAACTGGGGCCTTTTCAAACAAGTATAAGCTAGTCATTCATGTCCGATCATATGTGCCTCCCAGTCTAGGGAACGCCTGCCCAAATTAATCCGTTGTGTGCATCGTAATTTTCCGGCTGTACATTTTCTTGTTGGAAGACTCATTCTATGATACTATTTGGGCAGAGCGCAAACAGATGGTGCTGGAGCATAAGAAGAAAGAGAGAGGTCAAATGAATAACGTAAGTAACGGAGTATTATTTTCAAATGAGCTATCACAAGAAATAAAAGAATGTTTCTATTATGTAGATAATGACCCAATTCTCGGCGAACGACTTTTTTTTGCCAATGCAGGAGGCTCATTCAGACTCAAAAGCGCAGTAGATACATTTGCGAGAAATGATTCTATTCCAGACTATCCAGGCCTCCTTCATGAGAGGGCACGATATTTAGAGAAACTACAAAAAGATGGACTGGATGATATCAGAATTATCTTAAATGCAAAGGATGGCAGTATCTTAACAACACTTACAGCATCACAAGCTATGTTCGACATGGTGAGGGCGATTGCTGAGAATAGCAGTGGGACAAATATGGTAACATCCATACTTGAACATCCTTCGGCATATGATTCCATGGAGTATTACGCTGATAGATTGCAAAAGGAATTTAGAGTAGCAAAAAGCAATCCTGCTACCGGCGGTATAGATGTTGATGAAATTATTAAACTGGTAGATAAAGATACATGCCTCCTAAGTGTAATGTATGCATCTAACATTTCAGGTGCAATTATCGACATTGAAACGATCGTAAGAAAAGCTCGTGCTATTAAACCCGATTTATATATTATTGTAGATGCAGTACAACATACTCCTCATAGTGTAATCGACCTTCAGAAGATTCCTGTGGATGGTATTAATTTTTCTCCCTACAAATTTTTCGGATGCAGGGGGTTGGGGATTGCTTGGTTATCGGAACGAGCTGCCTTGCTGCCACATCATAAAATGGCTGCTAAAGGAGCAAATGTATGGGATCTTGGCAGTCCTGCTATCTCACAATTTGCTGTAGTTACTGAAATTGTCAATTATGTGTGCTGGATCGGCACAAAATTTATAAATAGCAATGACAGACGTGGATTATTTGCTTATGGCATGGAAAGGATTGCCTTACACGAAAGAGCTTTAATGGCTAGAATGCTGAATGGTAGCGACGAAATCCCTGGACTTCGTAATATAAAAGGGGTTAAAGTATTCTTAGATCATGAAGACCTTACCAAAAGAGATTTCATAGTAGCAATGGGATTTGAAAATTTGGGATATGAGCAAGCAGTTCAAGAGTATAATAAAAAAGGAGTCATAGTATATGAAAGATTGACTTCTAGTCCCTATTCAAAGAGAATGCTTGATTCCTTCAAATTAGAAGGTGCCCTTAGAATTGCACCGCTGCATTGCCATTCAGTTGAGGATATTGATAAATTCTTAATAGCAACAATGGAGTTGTCTCGGTTATAAACACATAGGAAAGAGAAGTGGCGTATAATCTACCTTGTTAGTAGATTATGCGCCACTTCTCTTTTAGTTTGAAACGATAGAACACGTATCGATTTAAAATGGGACAAGGAACCTGTCCCCGTGTCCCGAATCATATTCTAAGACACGCGCTTTGTCATTTCATTTTATATCGTTCTAGCCTCTGAGAAAGTGTTCCGGTGTGGATCTCAAACAAATGATTGTCGAAGTCATAAAAATACAAGGATTTGCCTTCCCCTTCTACGCGTGGCCGGGGTGATTTAAAATCTACTCCCAGTCGTCGAATGCGTGATTTATATGTTTCGAAATCTGCTTCTGCTATTTTAAATGCGATGTGGTTGTATGTACGAGTCGAAAGAGACTCTCCTTCCATAATTGCGATCCATTGCTCGCCAATCATGAAGAATTTCTCTCTCGATATCGAGAATGTATTATCTCCGCTAGAGTAAACTTCTTCTGCTTCAAAGATTTGTTTGAAAAATTTAGTCGCAAGTTCAAGGTCTTTAACAATAAAGGTAAGGTGACTGATGCCTTCTATCATAGTATTTCATCCTCCATTTATCACTGGGCGTCATGCCAAGTGTACGAACCTCGTTCGCCTTTGAATCGTATTTATTGCCTGAAGACACGCCCTAGCTATCCTATGGACAATGCTCCCAGCCCAATGACCATCGCGCTTGCGCCGATAACTCGAATCTTTATATTTCCTTCTGATAGCAGTCGGGCTCCCATTGCAGTGCCTATTAAAATGCTGATTTCTCTCGCTGGTGCGATATAACTTACAGGGCTAAATACCATAGCAGTTAAAACCAAAATATACGCCAATGGACATAGAATAGCAACACTAATCGCTTCGGTTTTGTGAATGTCCCACTGGTGTTTTACTTCGTCCCAATTTTTAAATGCATATGGAGTTAGGAGAAATACACGGCCTAAATTTGCCGACCAATCAAGAACTAAAGGCGGTATCAGGAAGGTGCTGACAGCTAATTTGTCTAAGAGCGTATATCCCGCAATCATAGTGCCGCAGAGTATTGCAAATATCATTGGCTTGCGGGCTGCAGGTTCGGCCAGCGTAAAGGGATTCCCCGTGATTACAACAATCCCTAATCCAATCAATACTGCTCCGGCAAGGGCTGCTGCGGAAGGATGTTCGCCTAAAAGAACAATGGCTGCAATTGTCGACAGCATTGGACCCGTACCGCGAGCAAGAGGATAGATGACCGATAGATCACCAATCCGATAGCCTTTATCTAACAGGATATAATATAAAGAGTGCAATATAGCGCTGCCTAGTATAAACCCTAATTGATGCCATCCGATAATCGGCTTTTGTACGACGATGATCCATAAAGCTAACGGGAAATAAAACAAAGTGGAAAGAGTAGCGAATAACCAAATAAAGGCTGTACCACCGCATGCTTTTTTGGCTAGATAATTCCAGGTAGCATGACCGAAGGCAGCAATCAGGATAAGAACAATAGCTGATCCTGTCATATAATCCCTCCAATGAGAATAATCATTTGACGATTAGCCTTATTAATGATAATTGTACATATATAGAATAGTATTGCAAATTTCAAGTATTTTGCAATGTATATTAATTATTTCTATATATTAAACGGTACTTTTATGTACTCCCGGAGTTGTGGAAAGATAAGATGCTCTTTGGCGGCAAACTTAAATCTTACAGGTCAGTGACTCACCGTTAAGTCTGGCAATTAGTGCTGCTGAAGTATAAGTCAATTTCTTATGCCGCCTTTATATTCCATGTTAAATAGCTGATTAAGCTTGCTTTCAGGCTCTTCGCCATTCTCTACACGCTTTATATTATTCACAAAGAAATCATATCTTTTTTTATGAAATTTGAGACCGTCAGGCATGCCTGCCGTATGGGGAGTAAGAATCACATTACTCAAACTCCGGAGCTCACTATCGATTGGAAGCGGCTCCGATTCAAACACATCTAGGCATGCGCCTGAAATATCTCCGTTTTTTAATGCATCAATTAAGTCTCTTTCATTTACGATCCCGCCGCGAGCTGTATTGATAAATAGTGCGGTATTCTTCATTTTCTTGAATACCCCTTTGTTGATCAGCTGTTTGGTCTGCTGATTCAGGGGTATATGGACACTTACAATATCCGATGCGCTTACAAGATTATCAAAATCCGTCATTTTCACGAAAACGTCAGACTGTTGAGCGGGATTCCTAGCATAAGCCAGCACATTCATATCAAAAACCCTGCAGAACGCAGCTACTTTTTTACCGATGGCACCCAATCCGATAATTCCAATCGTTTTACCCTTTAATTCACTCCCTACATAGTCCAAATGATTTGTATCCATCCTGTTTTTCATGAAAGCATCAAGAAACGGTATGTTTTTATAATAAGACAATAGCAATGCCAATACGTGTTCAGCCACTGCCTGTGCATTCACTCCTGCAGCATTGGCCGCCCAAATGCCGAGCTGCGTACAAGCATTGATATCTACATTATCAAATCCTGCACCCGTCTGTACCAATTTTAGTTTTCTTGCCATAGAAAGCAGGCTGAGGTCCACTCTAACATGCTCAGGTATAATTACCCGGCAATCTTCAATATGATGCAGCATTTCTTTTCCGGGCGGGACAATGACAATATCCCAGTCTTGGGGAAAATGCCTTTTAATAGTTGATTTTGATGTCTCAGTAAAATAGCCGACGATGAGAATCTTCATTACTAAACCACCTTTCATGTTTTATACTATTCCTCGAAGAAAACCTGTTAGATGCTTGCAACTGCAATTCCGGAATCTCAAAATGGTTCTATCTTCCTCTTTGTTATACGATATAGAGTCCTCCCTCCAGTGAAAAAACCTTTGACCATTGTCTCTATTAATGATAATTTTAAACATAAAGAATGATGTTGTAAAACTCAAATATTTTGTGAACTATATTAATTATTTCTATATATTGAGAGGTGTTCTATGTATTTT
>CAMKSY010000006.1 GCA_946415545.1 uncultured Pelosinus sp.
CTTGCATTCGGGTAGTGCTCTTATTATCGATGTTCTTAGCGCCTTGATTCCAATTTGTTTGATAACGAATTCGAGCATCCCCAGTCATCTTAATTGTAGATCTACTCTTTTCTAATTTATCAAGACGGCTATCTACTTTACTATCACTCCCTGCGCCCATGCTTATGTTGAGCTCAGGGGCAAACTCTGCCTGTAATTTCTCGATTGTAGCTTTACTAGCAGCATCTGCTTGATCAGATTTTGCCATGGCTTTAGCAACAATAGCAGCCATTTCGCAACGTGTCAAAATAGCATCTTCTTGATAGGTACCACCACCAAAGCCCTTAACAATACCTGCTTGGGCCAATTCATTAACAGCACTATAAGACCAATGATGCTGAGGTATAACAGCAAATAAATTCGCTGGTGAAGCAAGGACAGTGCTAGCAACACTCAAACTGAATAAGGTACTTACAGCAAAAGCAATTTTTTTATTCATATAATAATTCCCCTATCTTTTTTATTAACGTATACTCGCCTTAACGCATTGATTGAAACAATTTTATCTATAGTTTGCTTAGCTGATTTTCTAAGAAAAGATGTGCACCCCTTTCCATAAGAAATACTGCTATTTAATATGAGGATCATAAATCACGATTGAATCAACAATTAATAACTATTTTATCAGAGGCAACTAGTGCATCAATTATTTTAGTCCAAAATACTAATTTTCACGTAGTATTAAAGACAATAACGATAATACTCGATATCTTTAAATATTTATAAAAATAATCTAACATATTCTATCAAGATTATTTTTGTTAGCAATCACCTAAAGGGCATAAAAAAACTCTCGTATCAACCGAGAGTTTGCAAGAAGGTATAATAAATAAATTCTAGCTAAATAACAATAGCTAGAACGAAATATGCACAATAATAACTTGTACGAATCTCCTTCCCATCTCTCGCAGGTCAATCGGTGATTGATATATAGGCAGTTCTCCTGACTCTAGATCATTACTCTCCCATACCTTCCCAAGATCTTATCTTAGTGACACAAACATGGGTTCGCTCCTTATTACAGTGGCGGGACCGCGCTGGAATTAAACCAGACTTTTCTATTAAGCCTTTAAAGGCACCTATACCATTCATATTAAATTTTAGTAACATAACATAAGCTTTTTATACTATATTATGGAATCATAAGTTTGTCAATATTATTTCTTGTCTCTCTACATGATGTAAGATTAAATTTAATCTTACTATATTAAGTAGATTCTGCTCAAAATTAACAAGCCTTCAAAGAGCATAAGTAAAGGAATTTCTTCAAGAATAAAAATAATTATCATCATTGAAGAGTTGTCACACTCTTATGGCACTATTCAATACTTCGATTATTATTCATTAGCTTCCTCTGAAAAATTTGGCATATACGATAATTGCCCTTTTCTTTTCAATTAATAGCCATTTTACAAAATTTTACTGCTGTCGGACAACTCTTTGCAGTTCAATGATTTTTATCGTAGTAGTACAGTACAGAAAAACTATTTCGTAATTGGCTGTACTTCGTTATTTACCTGTTCTTCCAGTATGTTTTTTTCTACCTTAACATGCAAGGGAAGAATAATCGAAGAGGCAATTGCCGTAGTGTCACTATAAGCAGGACTGAACACTGACTTTTGGATCGATTCAATCACTGCATTATCAAAGGCAGCATCTCCAGAACTAGTAACAATCTTCACCTCACCATCTATCGTTCCATACACAGATATCGTTGCCTTAACCTTTACGGCCACTGTTTGCTCAGCGTATTTCTCCTTTACATCCTGAGGCAAAGAAATCTCGGCTAACGTAATAATCTGAGGTGGAGTCACTTGAGCTTTTTCTTTAGCTAATGCAGTTACAGACATTCCTGCTATCAATAATACCATCATTACTACAATACATTGCATTTTTTTCACGCAAATACTCCCTCTTTCCTTTTTATCTAGTTACAATCAGAGCAATTCTGCTCTATGCCAGTCCAAAATCGCATCAGCCTATCTGGCTAAATCGATTTTATTCAGTCTTCTTTATTATTATAGAGACAATGAAAATCATTGTCAATTAAAGACTTTGAATCTCTTGCTACTTTTCCCCCCAATAGGGTGTGCCTTCTTATCTTTTAGGAGGACCTTTCGGATGGTCTGCTATATCCCCAGAGATTTTCGGAAGTGACTGGGAGTGACGTTGTGAATCCTTTGAAAAGCAGCAGTAAATTGACTGGCGCTTTTATAGCCCAGGGTTGTTGCAATGTTATTAATGCTCATATCATCATTGCCTAATAACTGCAGGGCATATTTCATTTTTTCCCGCCGTATATATTCAGCAATGGTCACTCGATACAAGCCTTTAAACCGCTGACGCAGTCTGGTAGTACCCATTTCAGCAATGACTGCCAGTTGCTCTATCGTCGGCGGATTTAAAATATTCTCATCTAAAGCTGCTTTAACCTGCCAAATATACTTTTTATTTTGATAGGTCAGTCTTATTCGCATTTGCTTCTCGGTGTGTTTTTTACAGTATTCTTCATGGCAAGCATTACACCTAATCAATCCTAAAATTTCTAATATCTTGCCCTCAAAATACATTGGCGGGGCACTTGCCCACCTAATGCCATATTTCAGTTGTTCAAAGGCCATTGCCAGCTCAGGGGTATTATACTGCGTACTGTGCCAACGCAAAGCATCGGCTGCAGCAAACGGCTCCTCTCCTAATCGATTCTGAAAATACCTGGCAATATAATCAGCAGTGACCAAAATACTGGTATACAAAATCCGCTCAGTATGGTTAAAGACCATTTTAAACGGACGTCCTTGACTGACAAAGACATAAATTCTACCTGGCTGCAGTCTTTTATTGGCCTTCCCTTTTTCAATAATGGTGGCATCACCACTCTCAAAGAAGCATAACCACATAAAATGCTGCTGCGTATTGTATTGAAAAGTAATTGGATAAGGCAGCGTAACATATGCGTTGCTAACCACTACATCCGGATCAGGGTGCAAATCAATAATCCAGCTGTTACCCTGACCTGGGGGCAGAATAATATATCGGTTGCCATTGCGATGATCCGTTTTTTCTCCACCCGCCTGAAAGGCTAATTCACCATGTCCTAATGCCAATAATTCCACGTCTTCCGCTCATTCCTCTCATACCTATGCTATCTTTTAACTACCTACCATTATCATACCACAATGCTACTGATAACGAATATCTTTTGTTGACAGAATCCTGCCGATTTTCCTCACCAAAAACAATTCATTTATAGCGGATGAAACGATAATACTTCTAAAAAAATTCAATTGAAAGCAATTTATAAACATCAATTTAGCGGGGTTTAACCTGCTTGTTCCACTGATACCGCCTTGTTATAATAGCTTCAAGCTAACCATCAGTGGCCACTGATAGCAACTCATACGTATGCAGATAATGAATATCATTCTTACTAGTTAGCTGTTAACAATCCTACCGAACTACTACATATAGTTTGAACTAAGACAAGGGAGTCGATGGCTTGCATGAAGATAAAGATTTCTCGTACCAGAAAAAAACTGCTTTATGCCTTGATCGGCAGCAGCCTCTTCTGGAACGCACCACTCATTTGCCAAGCAGCGGAACAAGCGGAAGAACCGCCTGCCACTGTGGAAACCCCCTCTGCTAAGCAACAGGAATTTTCCTTAGAAGGCGTTGAGGTAACGAGTAACAGAATAAAGGACATTCCACTGGATAGGGGCTATGTTGCTAAGCGCAGCAGTATAGGTACGAAAACCGATACCCCGCTCAGTGAAACAGCCCAGTCCATCAGTGTAATCACCAGGGAGCAGTTAGATGCCCGGGGAGCGACCGACCTGTTCGACGCCTTAAGCTACACGCCTGGTATCAGCGATGTGACCTATAACCGGGACAGCCGATACTTTAGCGCAAATATCCGTGGTTTTGCCGTCAGCAATACGACTTATGTCGACGGATTAAATATGGTCGACACCGGGTGGGCAAGTACCAATACTGACCAATACAGTTTTGACCGCATCGAAGTGCTGCGCGGCCCTGCCTCTATTCTTTACGGCGCCGCCACCCCTGGAGGGATGATCAATCAGGTGTCCAAGCGTCCAACCAGTACTGAATTGCGGGAAATTCAGTTACAGATTGGCAATAGCAATCAATTCAGTACCGCTGTAGACATAGGCGGTCCCTTGCAGAAAGACGGCAAATTGCTATACAGACTGACAGGACGCACCACCAAAGAAGATTTGTATGTTGACAACAGCAATAGCAAAAACTATTTTATCGCACCGGCACTAACCTGGCTTCCTAATGATAATACAAGTTTTACCTTGCTGACGCATTTTCAGAAAGATGATATCAAAGGCAATTATGATTATACTCGAAATATTTATCTTCCGGGATATCCCTTGTACGGATTTTCCAACAAGCTCTTTATTGGTGAATCCGATTATGACAAATATACCCGCGACGCGAAGCAGATTGGCTACATTCTCGAACATCGCTTTAACGATACTTGGACCGTAACCCAAACCGCCCGTCATCTAGACTTATCGTATCTCTTTAGAACAGCGGATGAGGTTGCATTAGCAGCTGATGGACGTACCCTGACTCGTGTAGGACGTTATGCAACTGGTGACTTAAACACAAACGCGATTGATACCCACTTCCAGGCAAACTGGTCTACTGGCCGAGTTTCTCATGTTACACTGCTGGGATTTGATTTCTTGCACAAAAACATCCAATCTCGCTGGGGTAAAGGTCCCTTACCTTCTCTTGATTTAATCAGCCTGAACTACGGGCAAGCAATTACTCTTCCGGCATTTTCAAGAATTACTGATGAAACGATCAGCCAAAATGGCTTATACGTACAAGATCAGATCAAATTCGGTGGTCGCTGGACTGCACTAGCTGGGGGACGATACGATCGATATAAAAATGATTCACTTAATCTTAAAACCGGCCTTCATACACGACTTAATCAAGATGCCTTTACTGGCCGTCTGGGTTTAGTCTACGACGCAGGTAACGGAGTGATGCCCTACGTCAGCTATAACGAGTCCTTTGAAGCCCAATCCGGTACCAGTCGACTCGGTGATTCTTTCGATCCTACCACTGGTCGTCAATATGAGCTAGGCTTTCAATATCAGCCAGCCGATAGCAATGCCCGCTTTACTGCTGCCATTTTTGATTTGCGAAAACAAAATGTGCTGGTTACCGATCCTGTAGACGATACTTTTAGCATTCAAACCGGCGAGGTGACTTCCAAAGGCCTGGAACTGGAAGCTAATATCGCCGCTTTCAGAGGCACGAATCTAACCGCTTCTTACACCTTACTCAATCATAAGATTACTAAGGACACTGATCCAACGCGAATCGGTCTGCGCTCTGAAGGTGTCCCCCGTCACAGTGCCTCCATCTGGCTGGATACCACCTCTCCTGCCGAAGAGAAAAAACAAGGCTGGAGCTTTGGCACCGGACTGCGCTATATCGGTTCCCGCCATAATTATGATAACCTCCATAAAGTGGGGGGAGTATGGCTGACCGATGCCCTTGTTCGCTATGATACCGGCAATTGGCGCTACTCTCTTAATGTTCATAACGTTTTTGACAAGCACTATATCATTGGCGATTTTGCTTCTACCAACTATTACAATACCGTCGATGAAGGCCGCACGATCCAACTTACAGCCACCTGCCGCTGGTAGATATTTCTCCAATAAGAAAGAACCATTACCGCATCCTTTTATCTTAAGGTGCAGTAATGGTTCTTCTTCCTTTTCGTTCGTAATTAGCTGCGCAGCCAGTAATATCCGGTGAGCACAAGGGGGATTGCCAGCGCAACAGCGGATATGGTACTCCATTCCTTGCCAGCCAGAGGTGCGATCATTCCGAACAATGTAATCACTATAATCATCACTGGCAGCAGCCAAATTTGCCTGAGCGACTGCCGTACCGGCGGGATTGTTGTAGTCGGTTGCCTACTCACTCCATTGCTTTTGTTCGGCCTGCATTTGACAAACCAAGCGTAAATGCCAGTGATGATCATAATGCAGGTCAATGCATCCGTTATAAACCATAAAATTTTCAGCGGCAGGGTGTCATGATTACTGAAATGAACCGGAGTAGCCATAGAAAGTGTCTGGATATACCAAGGCTGCTGAATGACGGCGGTAACCTGTCCCGTAGACGCATCAACCCAGACAGGCTTATTAAAATGTGCAGCCAAGCCTTGCCCCTGTGTACGAACTGTATAATGCCAGCGCATTTTTCCATCTTCCTGTGGCACTTCAATCCCCGTTATTCTGCGATCGGTCACAGCAGCTTGGGCTGCTTCTAATGCTTCATCAATAGAAATACGCTGAACAGGAAAAGGCTTGCCTTGATACGCAGTTAAGAATTCTTTATGTATGCCTTCGTTCCAAGCATTATGAATCGGATCAGAAAATATAAAAATAAAACCACTTAGACTTAATAATACTGCCCAGGAAAGTGTAGTAATCCCCAATAATTTATGCCAGTCCATCCAATAGATACGTCGGTGGGAAGAACGGATCGTCCCAAAAGAGATGTTTTTCATGAAGGGTGCATACAGCCAGATTCCTGAGATCAAAGCGATAACACTCAATCCGCACATGGTTCCGAACAAGTACCTGCCGAATGACCCGAGGTACATATCGACATGCATCCTGTAGGCAAATTCGATAAACTTTGGGATTATTTCATACCGTACTTGCTCATTAGACCGCTCTATAAATTGACCTGTGCTCAAATCTAGACGTGCATACTCATAGCCCTTATCTTGAGACCGCAAGGAAAAGATATTCCTATGCCTTTCATGATCCAGATAGACAACACGCAGGTTATAGCCAGGGTAACGTTCCAGCACCGCTTCCGCCTGCTTGCCCACAGACAGTTTAGTCAAATCTACTAAGGATACTTCTGAAGGCGTAGGCACGCTAACCTGATTAAATGCCGCCATTTCCCTGCCAAAGATTAAGGGCAAGGCGCTTGCACACATACTCAACAGAAAAATTGCACAAATCAAACTTGTCCATTTGTGGATTTTATACCAGTATTTCATTGTTTTAAAGAACTCCCCCTGCCTGCATTACCAGAACAATCCTATGTAAATGGTTCAACGTATTGCGGCGTAAATTTTGTAGCGGCATGGGTAACTATTATTTCAAGCATTGTCATACCAAAATTATATAATAATAATTATCGTTATCATTATATAATTAAAAATTTTTTCTACTCCATAGCCAATTATATAGTATACTAATCAACTGAATGTTGATGACTTTCATTAGTATAACAACCCATACTTTCATTCGTCAAGAATTCTAGCTCGTTATAAGCGGCTCTAATCAAACCTGCCTCCCCTGTAGAGAGACAACAAAACCAGTATTATTACTATGATAACACAAATGATGTCGTGATATAAAAGAGCATAAATATATCATTTCAGAGTATTTATAATCACCTTTTCCAAAATTAAAATAAGGATTTCTTAAACTCCCGAGGCGTAACCCCATATGTCTTTTTGAACGCCACCGCAAATTTGCCGGGGCTTTCGTAGCCCACCGCAGCAGCAATTTCTTGTATGGTCATGCAGTGCGACATTAACCGAGCAGCCTGTTTCATCTTTTCCTGATGCACATAGCCGCCAATCGAAACCCCCAAATAAGCCTTAAAACATTTACGCAGCTTGGTAACGCCCATTTTCCCGATGATGGCAAGCTGATCAATCGAAGGCGGATGGTGAAAGCTTTGGTCCAGCACGTCTTTTACCAATACAATATTTCTCCCTTCCTGCCAGGCCGCAAAGCGATTACTAATCCCTTCTGTTGAGAAATTTTTCTGGTACTGCACATTGCGCAAGATTATCGCCAGTATCTCCAGCATTTTCCCTTCATAATACAGATGGGATATCCGCGCCTCACCCCGCAGGGCGTACTTTAGCTGCTCAAATGCCACCACCAGATCCGGTGTATTATAATGTTGGCTTTGCCACTCCAAAGCCCCCGCAAGCTGAAAAGGCCCATCAATAAAATTACTCTGTACATGAGTTGCAATAAATTCATCACAGACCAGCACACTTGTCCACCAAATCGGTTCGTCTGCGCCAATAATCAGCTTTACCGTCTGTCTCCGGTGAACTAGTATATGGATACCCCGCCTCAGCCGCCTGGCTTTTTTTCCTGGCTCAATCACGATAATATTACCCCGTTCCACGGAACAAACCCACACGCCCATTGGCACAACCCTATAACTGTACGTTACTGCTTCCTTCACCATAAAACGGGCATAACTGGCCACTAATCCTGGTGATGGATGAGTATCCAAAAGGTAACCTCCACTGCGATCATTTGTATAATAGTCGTTATATTCCGGCGGCAGGCAATAGATATGTGCATCGCCGTCACGGGTCTCTTTGCATCCCAAATACTTTGCCAGTCCACTACTGCCAAGCTTGTATTCATTGGTTTCCACAATCATCATCCTTCCACAAGAGGCGCAAACTGCCTATTGATCCGCCAATTATTTTTTTAATTATAACATGATAAAATCGTCAACTGTCCCACTAACTTGCCCAAAACAACTCGTTTTTTTTCCTTAACGACAAGGAAATTTTTATATTTGCATCCAAAAATCCAGCATTACCACACACAATTCCAATCAAATCCTGCCTCTTACCTATATACTGCCACTCTTTTCAACAGTTGACGCCGGTAAATTGGCCTTGTTATACTGAGACAATCCGGATTGAGAACAATTATTATTATTAACGGGAGACAGCTTCTTTGTATTATAGCCGTTCTCACCATAATCCCAAAAGTTGCCTTCCATGCAAGCACAAAGGAGTCGATGAACAACCATGCAACGAAAATTTCCCCGTACAGGGAAAAGCCTTCTCTATGCTCTGATTGGGAGCAGTCTGCTCTATCATATGCCACTTGCCTATGGTGCAGAAGAAACGGCAGATTCAACCATCCCAGCAAGCGCTCAGAAGCAAAATGAATTCACCTTGGAAGGAGTGGAAATAACAGCAGCAAAGGACCAGCTGGACAAAGGCTATGTCGCCAAACGCAGTAGCGCCGCCACCAAGACCGATACGCCACTGGAAGAAACGGCCCGTTCCATCAGCATCATTACCCGAGAGCAGATGGACGCCCGTGGCGTCACCGATATGTTTGATATTCTTAGCTATACGCCGGGCTTTAGCGATGCTGGCTATAATAATCGCGGTAACCGTTATGAATCTTACACTCTCCGCGGCTTTAGCGGCACTTCTTTCATCGACGGATTACGCATGGCAAGCGGTGGTTTTGCCATTTCGAATTATGATCCCTATAGCTTTGAACGTGTTGAAGTTCTGCGTGGTCCTGCGGGAATTCTTTATGGTACCACAAGCCCTGGCGGCGTCACAAATAAAGTATCCAAGCGGCCTACTGCCGAACCACTGCGGGAAATCCGGCTGCAAACTGGTATTGATCATGAACTAAGCGGTGCGGTAGATATCAGTGGGCCAGTCAATGATGACGGCAGACTGCTGTTTCGCCTGACTGCTCTTTCCAGTGAAGAAGACCTGCCAGTCGACTATAGCAGCGCTGAACGTCAAATGATTGCTCCTGCCCTCACCTGGCGGCCGAATGAAAATACAAGTCTAACCTTATTAGCACATTATCAGAAAGATGACATCAAAGGCGACTCTTATAGTTCGATTTCACAATATCAACCTGGAAATGTGCTATACGGATATTCCGGAACGAGATTTTTCGGCGAACCCGATTATGATCGTTTTATACGAGAAGATAAGCAAATCGGTTATATTCTGGAACATCAGTTTAACGATATCTGGTCGGTCACACAGAGTGCCCATCATTCTAATATTTTCACTGGCATGAAAGAGCTGAACGTCAACAGTATCGCTGATGGTATTGCCAGCCGTACGGCTGAATACTATAAAAGCGATCTGAGCGCCAATCTCATGGATACGCATTTCACCGCCAAATGGTACGGCGGTGCAGTTGATCATACTACATTACTGGGCTTTGATTATTATAATTATAACTATGACTACTACTGGCTCAGCGGTCCAGCTCCCTCATTAAACCTTAATACGCTAAATTATGGTCAGACAGTTACCACACCAACAACGATTTCATATCTGACAGATACCGATGTGAAGCAGACTGGCTGGTATCTCCAGGATCAGCTCAAATTTAGCAAACGCTGGACGGCAACTGCCGGCGGACGCTATGACCGCTACAACAGCTGCACAACAAACCGTTTGAGCGGAGCACGTACCATTATCGATCAGAATGCCTTCACCGGACGCCTTGGATTAGTCTATGACGCTGGCAACGGACTATTCCCCTATGTGTCCTATGACGAATCCTTTGAGGGCCTAGCCGGATCAGACCGCTACGGCAATTCCTTTGACCCAACAACAGGCCGGCAATACGAACTGGGGATACAATATGTTCCGGAGAACAGCAATGTTCGTTTTACAGCCGCAATCTTTGATCTTCGCCAGCACAATATTCTGACCACTGACCCTTTAAATGAAAGCTTAGGCGGCAGCTTTAGCGTACAAACTGGCGAGATTGCCGCTAAAGGCTTGGAACTGGAGGCCACAGTAGCCGCCTTTAAGAATCTAAATGTTACTGCAGCCTATACCTATATGCCAGATCATGAAATTACCAAAGACAATAATCCCGCTAAAGTTGGTCGTCGCACATCAAATGTTCCACGCCACAGTGCTTCCCTATGGATTGACACTGCCGCTCCTGGCAAAGAGCAACAGGGCTGGGGATTTGGCGGAGGACTGCGTTATATTGGCTCACGATATAACAGCGCCAATACGAGAAAAGCCAGTGATGTCATCGTAGCCGATGCCATGATTCGATATGACCAAGGCGAATGGCGCTACGCCCTTAACGCTCATAATTTATTTGACAAGCACTATGTCATGTCACCCGGCAATACTGCAGATGGTCTCGACCCAGGCAGAATTATCCGCCTGACCGCTACCCGCCACTGGTAACAACAAATAAAAGCGCGGTCTCATTAAACATAGTGTGACAGCCTTTTTCATTCCCTTTCTTATCATCAGCACCCTAACGAATGATCCCTAAATGATTTAATCATACTCTAAGTTAACAAGAAAAAGTTGTCAAGCAGACCGGAATCCATTTGACAACTTTTATGAATCATCTGTTTATGGCAATACCAAGACCTTCCGTGACGAGGAGCGAACCGTCATCCTGACAGCGACAAGGCGCTGGTAAGACAAATACGAGCGATTGCTTTACTGTTCCTGGTCAGGCGACTAAATCCCAGCAGCCTTTTCCTTTAATGGTAAGGATTTTCTGATGATAAGCATATAAGTCCTTACGATGACCAACGCTCATGACTCCAGTGCCCTTTAACTCACTGCGGAGCAGACTATATAATTTTTTCTCCGTAGCTTCATCCAATCCGGATGTAGCCTCATCCAAAAATAGCCACTGAGGCCGCTCAAAAATGCCACGAGCAAAGGCAATGCGCTGCTGTTCGCCCAGAGAAAGAACATGAGACCAATTCTCCTGCTCATCCAAACGTTCCAATAAATGCTCCAAACAACATTTCTTTAGAATCCCCTGGATTGCTTCCTCTGCATATTCCTGGCGGGAGCATGGATAAAGCAGGGCTTCCCGCAAGCTCCCGACAGGTAAATAGGGCGACTGGGGTAAAAACAAGCACTGCTGATTCTGGGGAATATGAATATGCCCCTCACCAAAAGGCCAAATCCCGGCAATTGCCTTGATCAATGTACTTTTGCCACAGCCAGATGATCCGGTAATCAGCAACGATTCACCGGGCTGCAGCCTCATGGCAAAGTTGTCCAGCAATAGCTCCCCATTTGGCAGCTTGAGATTCAAATTCTCTACTGAAAAAGCCGCATCAGATGCATCCATAATCCGAATTGACTGTTTCAGATCCAATTGCTTAAATTCTTCCATCGTATCCATCAAAATAACCAATCGTTTTACAATGGCTTTTAGCTCTATGATCTCTTTATACCAACTAGAAAAAAACAAAAGTGACTGCTGTACCTTTTCAAAAGCTCCTGTGACCTGCATCAGTCCTCCCAGCTGAAGGTCTCCGCTAAAAAAGCGCGGTACTGCAACAATATAGGGGAGAGGCTCTGCCCCCTTGCATAAGAAAAAAAACAAACTATCTACGATTTTTTGGCGTTTTATCGATTGATGAAAATTATCATACACTTTTTTAAAATAATTCCTAAGCAAATAACGTTCCCGCTTTTCTCCAGAATACAATGCAATCTCCTCTGCGTACTCTCGTAGACGTACTAAGGCAAAACGAAAATTTGCTTCATAACGCTGCTGCAAAAAATTGAGTTGTACCAGAGGGTGCCCCATTTTACCCATAACACGATCTACCATCAAAGCATATCCCACGGCTATCCAAACCATATCACCGGGAATTGTGATACTCGACTCTCCCCAAGACAAAGAAAAACTAGCTGATAAATCCCATAGAATTACGGTAAAACTGCATAGGATTCCAAGATTGTACAAGAACCACAAAAAAATTGTCAAAAGAGAATCGATGAATAATTTTACATCTTCACAAATCATCTGATCCGGATTATCAATGCCATTATCCTGAAGCTGCAGACAATAATACTTTTTTGACTGCAAATATTCCTCCAACAGCCGATCAGTCAGCCAATTGCGCCAGCTTACCGCCAACAGCTGACGAAGATAGTTCTGGTAGACACTTACCGCCCAAGCCGCCAGTATCAGGCCTCCCCAAAGACATAAGGAATCTAAAAATGCCACCATATCCCTGTTCTGTAATGTATTGAAAAACATATTGCGCCATTGATTCAACCACACCTGAATATAAACGCTGGTAATATTCAGCCCAATAATAACCAGCAATAGTATTATGGCATAATTTTTTGCCTTCGACCGCCAATAATGGTTACCAACCCTCCAGATTCCTTGTAATAGGCCAAAATCCTCCACCTCTGCTCACCTTTCAAACGTATCCTTTTTGATACAGTCAATTATGCCCCTAATTATATTAGATAACGATAATCACTGTCAATTACACTCTGGCTTTATTTCTATGTAAATTAGCGATTTACCAAAAAAAATATCACTGCCGCCTTTTTGCCAAAGGCGGCAGTGATATTTTGCAATCATGAATTGAACAGCTTCGTCCGGCAATAGTCAAATACGTCTTCTGGCTTTTGCATGAGAAGAAATTGAGCAATTTCTTCTTTCAGATGCTGCAAACGCAATTGTTCCCCATCGGTTATCGTCCCATCATGCGTCTTATAAGCAAGGCGAATAAATTCATCCGGCAGTAAGCCCGGCTTTAGGGTAATAACGAGTGTATCCTTGTCATAAGCAATTTCAAAATAATATTTGCCTCCCTGCCCGTCAGCCGCATCAGGTGCCAATTTATCAGCAGCCAGCTGAGGATTAACCCGTAACGCATTTCTTCTCATGACTCTGGTGACCATTTCAATACCATCGATAATGCCCGGCCCATATACCCCCAGGGTTACCGTAATCTTGTCCCGCACCGGAACTTCAACTGGTACTAACTCACGAAAAGCCAATTCCAGCAGTTTATACGCCAGAGCCACACCGCCAATAAATTGTCGTCCGTGGTATTTAAGCATATCCTCATAGGTTATCACCAATACATCATTGCCATCTTGAATCCTAAGAGCCTGTTGCACTATATCCTCCTCCTGTCTTTTCCATGTGTATCATAGCATTTTATCTCCGGCCAAATATAATCAGCTATCGTAAGAGTGCGGTTAAAGGAAGCAAAGGCTGCTGCAACCTCCTGCCGTAAGTCGACATTACCAACTGCTGACGTTTGCGGGAGGACTCCCGGCAGCATTTTGCCTGTACCGGTACCACTGTCACAGCCTGCCTCACAATTATAGATTTCCAGCAAATCGGGCAGCGAGTCACCAGCCATAAGAGCAGCTTCATATTCTGCTAAATAAGAATAAACTCCGCTGCCGCTGACTTTTTTAAACCTCCTGTCCGGAAGCTGCTGATTCAGACTTGTGCACCCGCTGCCGTTTGCTCCTAAGGTGATTCCCTGCCCTTCCTTGCTATCAGCAAAATCTACTGCCTCATACCGACTCAGATCAATACCCCGCTCTACGATATACTGCTTTAACTTACCGATCGTAACACTATATTGAATCTTACTGCCGCTTCGCCGCAGTTCCCCGCGTTTGGCAATACAGGGTGACAGGAATGCCAGATCATCATCAAGCTGCCGATATTTTTTTAAAAACACAGCACTGCACACCAGGGGACTATACACAGGCATCAAATGAGAGCGCAACGCCGGCATATGGTTCATGATATAGTCAGTTACAGCTGCACAAGGCGATGAGATAAAAGGCTTGCCGTAATTGCTGCTCAATATCTGAGCATAAGCCCACAGAGTAATATCCGCACGCAATACAACATTATAAAATTTTCTTACACCTAAGGATTGCAGAAAACCAAATACCTGCCGATAATCCTTAAAGTGACGTCGAACTGCCGGAGCAACCAACAAGGAAATTTGCCTCCCCTTTGCCAAATCCTGCAGAAACAGCTCGATATCATCCTGGTAGTCGATGGCTTTTTGCGGGCATCTGCCCAGACAAAGACCGCAATGAATACACCCCTGGGGCAGAGCCATTTTCATTGTCACTCCTGCACCCTTTCCTTTATGTAAAGGACATTGCTGTAAACAGATCCGGCACTGTCGGCAGCCGGACAAAAGCAGCATTTGCCTGCCTTTGTCCTTATTGCATAGGGTAGACATTATGACTTGGCTCCCTCCAGTCTTTTCATTATCATATAGCATAGTACTCCTCCAATTGCTCCCGTAATCAACTGAGGGTAACCAAACATCATTTTCAGACCAGCCGATAATTTCTCAGATACATTCATCAGTTCTACCAAAATTGAAATTGCCATATACATTCCCACCATCTTTAAGCTGGCAGCTGCACCTACTGCCAGCCAGCGACTGACGGGCAGCAGCATCCGATAGCTGGCAACATACATGATATTGGCAGCCGCTATGGGAAAGATAAATAATGGGCTTGGTAAAAACTGCTGCATCGCGGCAACCGTCGGCGCAGCTACAGCCAGTACAATTGCAGGCTTCCAGCCGCTTTGCTCCACTGCCAGCAGCAAGCAGGCATTCACCGCACTGCCGATAACAAACATCGAGATAAAAAATGGAATAGGGACAAGCAGCCTGATGGACTGCAGTGCAATCATCAGTGCTAGCAAAAGCGCGGCTCTGGTTAGTCTACGATACATTGGTTACGCCTCCGTTTTTCAAGTATAGGCTGTCATACAGCCAGTTCACTGCAACGTTATAGTTTGATTTTGTAGCTGGTGTGGATATATGCGCCTTGGATTGATAAATCGTCATCCTGTTTATTAAATAGGTTATCTACTCCTACAATGATCGCACTGTTGCTGCTGATTGCTTTCTCCAGATTCACATTCCATAAGGTATAGGACTTGTTCTTGCCGACGCCCGCCGAAGCCTCATATAGATAATTGCTGTAGGTCTCAGACCATAAATTAGCCCGTAAGCCTGCCGACGATTCCACATAGGATAAGCGGGAGGCTATTTTATGCCTGGCTCGATTAAAAAGCCTGCTTCCCTCTGTATCATTTACCGCATCTAGATAAGTATAACTGGTCGTCCAATGCATTTTTTCCGACAACGGATAAACAACTTCTGCTTCCATGCCTTGAATGGTAGCTTTATCGATGTTTTTATATTGAATCGTACTGCCGTTTATCATATCCTCTTCAATCATGTTGCTGACCTTATTAGTGAAATAGGTAATTTTACCGGTAGTCCGCCCCCAGTCCCGTTCTAAGGAAAGCTCATAGGAATTGGAATCTTCCGAATCGAGATTGGGATTTCCAAGTAACGTCATTGCCTTACCGTTGCGTACTACCTGGGAATTAATATACAACTGATTCGGAGTAGGGCTGCGAAATCCTTTACTGATATTCAGCTTAACACGAAGATCATCAGCCGCCTGATAGGTAAGTCCCAGCTTTGGGCTTACATTGCTGCCAAATTTATTGCTGTCGTCATACCGCAGTGAGGTAACTGCAAGCAGCTTAGAGGATGCCTGCCATTCATCCTGAACGTACAAGGCTGAATAATCAATATCAACTTTGGAGCCGGGCAGGGTTTTTATTTCTCCGGAAACCGGGTCTTTATAGGTTTCTGTATAAATCCCCTCGCCGGTTCTTACCCCTGTTCCGCGAAATTTTTCCGGCCGGTATTCACCCCCAAAGGTGAGCAAATGATCGGCTCCATACTTCTTACTTAGGCGTGCTTCAAAGCCGGGAACCGTACGATGGGATTTACCAAAGTTCATAAATTTATGATTAGCAAGATTATGTACATCTACATTCTTATAATAATTTGATAAATAGGTTCGGAAGAATAACGATGCATCGTCCTGCTGCTTGCTGTAGCTCAGTGCATATTCGGTTCGTTCATTATCATCATGAACCTCTGTTTTCACTTTGCCGGCGGGAGTCTGTTTAAAAACTTGCTCTCGTGTATCTTGATCCATATAAGATGCTGTAAATGTAAAAACTTCATTTTCATTAATATGATAATCCATCTTGGTATTGAAGTTATTGATTTTGCCAAAGGGCGCATAGGTTGTCCCATCCTCCTTAAAAGAAGCATCATTCTTTAATTGGGCTCCTGAGATGGTAATACCGTATTTGCCGATTCTGCCGGAGTCATAGGCAACATGATAATTATCTCTTGCTCCCTCATTCCCCCTATAGGCTCCATGATCCAATTGCAAAGTAAAGGCTTGATCGACAGGACTCTTGGTAATAATATTGACGACCCCTCCCAAAGCATCTGTACCATAGAGTGAATTGGCAGGTCCGCGAACGATCTCAATACGCTCGACATTGTCCAGATCAATGCGTTCCAGTTCATAGTTTTGGTCGATCTCCGAAGCAATCCGCTTACCGTCAATTAAAATCATTGAAAATCTGGAATCGAAACCGCGAATGGAAATCGCATTTTTACCATCTGCTCGCATCACACTGACTCCTGTGGCTGTACTAATGATATCTTTTAACGTCTGCGCCCCCCGCGCTTCGATATCGGCTTTGGTTATAACCTGAACCGCCGTAGGAACACTTTTTACATCCCTGCTGGTTCTAGTAGCGGTTACAACTACCTCCGACAGAGAAAATACTTCCTCTTCCCTTTCCTGAGCCTGAACAACAGGAACAGTCAGCAGTAGTGACAAGAACGCACATATGGTTTTCTTCTTCATCTTTTTCCTCCTAGCTTAACATCTTTACTAACGATTTTGCTGATAATGAAATTCTTTATCATTTACATCTGTTCATCATTATACTAGAATAAATGTATACTTTTCGTAGCCCATGTTACATTATTTTGACAAGCTGGTGATAACAATGTCTGATATTCTTAAAATTATTACTCACTGCCCGTTGTTTAAAAATTACTCTCTCCTGCAAATTCGGGAGTTTTTCGCCGACACAAACTACAGTATAAAACGCTATAAGAAAAACCAGTTAATTTTTCGAATGGATCAGCCCATTACTCATGTCGGCATTGTTCTCACCGGCAGTGTAGAAGTTCAAAAAGTCATTCAATCAGGCCGAATGATCAATCTGATTTATAAGGAACGAGGCGATATTATTGCGGAAGGTACTGTCTTCTCTACCATACCTACGTATCCCTGCCAGGTAACCTCCCGGGAAACAACGGATATTCTGCTGCTGCCCAAGGAGTACATGGTCCAGGCTCTAGGCTGCAATCCCAACCTTTTGACCAACCTTTTGCAGTTGATGTCTGATAAGCTTATCATGTTGAATACTAAAATAGAATTGTTATCCTATTGCTCGATCCAAAGTAAAATTGCTTTTTCTTTATTGCATTGTATAAACCAAAATCCAATGGCAGAAGAGATTGAGCTTCCTTATTCCAAAACAGCCTGGGCCGAGCATCTCAACGTACCCCGCCCCTCACTGTGCCGGGAATTGAGAAATCTCTGCAAGACCAATATTATTACCTTACATAAGCGAAGGATTACCATTGTGGACAGGATGCAGCTGGAAGCGATGCTGAATGAATAAGCTGCCTTCTGCTGTGGGAATCAGCAGTTGAAATGTAAAAGAGGCAAGGGATCACCCCTTGCTTCTTTTGCATTCTACCTTCGAACCGGCTCCCATACGAAGGACTGCATGATCAGCTTTATCGCATCACAAAATCCTTGATTATAATAGATTTCTCCTGCAATGGTTTCTTTCTCCGTAAAGTTCTCCTGCATTTTGTCCACAATTTCAATGCCCTCTTTTGATAGGATCTCCAATAACCTTTTTTTCAATTGATCATTTGCCTGCTCTGCCTGATAATACCCTTCAGAAACGTTTTCTAAGCATATTAGTTCTTCTGCATCATGCACGTGTCTTAACCCTCGCGTAGCCGTTTCAAAAATCCTCATCGCAGAAACTCCTTTGCAGTAAGGTACAACTTGCAATGATTGAATATCATTTATATTCCCCCATTTTGGCTGTATGAAGATACAACAGCTTTTTTAATGGGGAAATTAAAAAGCGCATGCCAGGTTTATTAACCTACACATGCGCTATTGTTTCGTCGTTTGCATCCAAATCCGATAACCCGCTGACTTAGATGCCACAAAGACACTGCAAGAAAACCCCTTTATAAACAAGGGTTACTGCGCCTAAATTACAGCCTGTTACTGGATAGGACAAATCGAGTACTCAATGCAGCCGCCAGCCTCTGCCAACACATCTCTATGATACCCCGAACATACCTTTGCTTGTAATCAAGAAATGTTCACGGTATAATAAATCTGTCGTCGTGGACAGTTTAGCTGTTACGTGTAGGTGCCCATACACCTGCTCGTGCCTAGGAGTGGTGAGACACTCTTAGGACACGGCGACTTTTTAATTTCCACCTATTACTAATTATAGTACTTTTTATTGGGATTGCAAGAAAAATAGTACGCAGGCTTGTGATGGCACCTGCTCCTTCGTTTGTACTGATTGGCACCGGAAATTTTTAAGTTTTCATAGGATATTCATTTCTCCGACTTTCCAGCAATTTGTGTGAAATATCCTCATTGTATAAGCATAATTCCCTATGATACAATGAATTAACGATAGGAACGGGAGGTACAGCCATGGAAAAGATCTTGCAGCAACTACTGGAAGGGCAAAATAAACTATTTGAGAATCAGGATGAGATTAGTAAAAGACTTGATCTGATCGAACAAACGATACTAGCTAACAATGATCGTTTCAATAATATCAATAGCAAACTCGCAGAAAATACAAGGTTTATCTCTGCCCTATCTCAAGATGTCGCAAGAACAGCAGCAAAGGATTCGATAGCTGGGCTTCACTAAAATGGATTTGATAAATAATACGCTTTTTCAAACTGAAACACATATTGCACTATTAAAAATAGTAAATTAAACGTTAATAAGACACCTCAACCTGCTGAGAATATCAGCAGGTTTTATTTATCCTAAAAACTAAGCTGCACCACCAGCGCCCTATCTCTGCTGGGCAATGGAATCCTTAATGTAGATTGAGCGTAACAAGCGCAGAAGCAACATGGTTTCAACACTCAATACATACGTTACAGGGCTTAACGGCTGCAGGGGCGTTGGCTGAATTTCAATACATCTAATGTGTTAGTTACTCGTACCAATATAGCCTTTGTACCAGACGCTACTAAATTTCAATACATCTAATGTGTTAGTCACTCTGTCAGAGCCATCCGGCAAACTGCCATCTTGCACTTATTTCAATACATCTAATGTGTTAGTTACTCGCTACAGCCGGAGGCAACCCAATTCAAAGAAACAGATTTCAATACATCTAATGTGTTAGTTACTCAAAACCATACTTACGTAGACGAGCTGCCACACTCTCATTTCAATACATCTAATGTGTTAGTTACTCTAAATCTCTTCTGCATGTTCCTTGCTGGCATTCTAATTTCAATACATCTAATGTGTTAGTTACTCTTCTCTCTTGGTAACCTCTTGGTGCGGAGCGATACATTTCAATACATCTAATGTGTTAGTTACTCCCTGTCTCATTGCTTCTTCAATATCAGTGATCATTATTTAAATACATCTAATGTGTTAGTTACTCAGTTGCGATATTGAGCCATGTAGTGGTGGTCATCCATTTCAATACATCTAATGTGTTAGTTACTCTATTTTTAACGCCTCTTATATTGTTCCAACTGGCAAATTTCAATACATCTAATGTGTTAGTTACTCAACGGATAAAGTATTTTCCAGTTTTTATGGATTTAATTTCAATACATCTAATGTGTTAGTTACTCGAAAGTAAAGATGATTTACAAAGAAACCTGACGTTATTTCAATACATCTAATGTGTTAGTTACTCAGCACGACATTGCAACGAAACAGAGAATTGATGCCGATTTCAATACATCTAATGTATTAGTTACTCGACAGGCGTATAGAAGAACATCGTCTGGAATATGGATTTCAATACATCTAATGTGTTAGTTACTCACAATTAGATTCTATAGGCCTACATATGTTGCTATATTTCAATACATCTAATGTGTTAGTTACTCGTAGTATCTACGTTTCTACCAGACCATAATAGCCAATTTCAATACATCTAATGTGTTAGTTACTCGTATGATCCTTGGCGTGTAAACTGTGGTATGTCTCATTTCAATACATCTAATGTGTTAGTTACTCCACGCCACCTATGTTACCGATTATGTATAGTTATAGATTTCAATACATCTAATGTGTTAGTTACTCGAACGTTTAAATGCTTTGCTTGCTGCCAACTTCCTATTTCAATACATCTAATGTGTTAGTTACTCAGTGCTTCCTCGCAAAATTCTTCATCTAGATAATCTATTTCAATACATCTAATGTGTTAGTTACTCAATTCATCATGATCGATTGGGTAGCAGGTTGCGGTATTTCAATACATCTAATGTGTTAGTTACTCCTAAATTATCAACCTTAGACTGGCAAGGTGTGCATATTTCAATACATCTAATGTGTTAGTTACTCTTGCCTACCGTTGTACCGTGTGGCATACCATCATATATTTCAATACATCTAATGTGTTAGTTACTCGCGACATTCTAATCGTTATATCGAGCATTTTAATATCATTTCAATACATCTAATGTGTTAGTTACTCTTTGGAAGCCGTAGCAACAGTTAAAGAGTGTATCAAATTTCAATACATCTAATGTGTTAGTTACTCTGAACCATGATATTAGGCTTTTCTATCTCAAACAAAATTTCAATACATCTAATGTGTTAGTTACTCGCAAGTCTTGCCGGAAGTGTGGACAAGAGATCGTATTTCAATACATCTAATGTGTTAGTTACTCATAAATTTCCTCCATCCTAGAACATCGTTAATCTGTATTTCAATACATCTAATGTGTTAGTTACTCGCTGGAAATTTAAGACGTTGGGCTGATGCCCTAGCAAATTTCAATACATCTAATGTGTTAGTTACTCGAAAAAGTATAACCTTTATTGTAGGTGATAAATCAATTTCAATACATCTAATGTGTTAGTTACTCGAGCGGTACAGATAGAATGGCAGCTTATGCGAATGAATTTCAATACATCTAATGTGTTAGTTACTCCAAGATCTACCACCGCAAATTCACAGAATTAGCAAATTTCAATACATCTAATGTGTTAGTTACTCTAGAACGAATGGGTAAGATCCTCGGACTGTTTAAATTTCAATACATCTAATGTGTTAGTTACTCAGGAATGGCCTTCGCTGGCACATTGAAAGTAGCTGAATTTCAATACATCTAATGTGTTAGTTACTCCAGGATCCGGCGGTAGTTCTGGCAATGTAATATAGATTTCAATACATCTAATGTGTTAGTTACTCCATGTATATCCCCCAACGATATAAGGAGGTGACATAATTTCAATACATCTAATGTGTTAGTTACTCGTGCTAGCTTCATAATACTCGCACTACCGAAATTAATTTCAATACATCTAATGTGTTAGTTACTCGCGAAATCTCTCCTTGGAGACTTTGGCGGGACATAATTTCAATACATCTAATGTGTTAGTTACTCTCTACTCCTTTACCTTTGTCTTGGTTTTTATCTAATTTCAATACATCTAATGTGTTAGTTACTCGCAGACGCATTGAGGGCAACTGGTAGGCTATCCGAATTTCAATACATCTAATGTGTTAGTTACTCAAAATATTAAAACCAACACCTTACCGCAAAGGATAATTTCAATACATCTAATGTGTTAGTTACTCCATGTTATCCAGCGACATTAAACAGCTTGTAAGCCGATTTCAATACATCTAATGTGTTAGTTACTCCCAATCAGCGCATTGAATTAATTGGCAGAATGTTTAAATTTCAATACATCTAATGTGTTAGTTACTCAATAAAACAGTATCTGACTGGCTTCTAAATTACCAATTTCAATACATCTAATGTGTTAGTTACTCCAAGGAAAATACTGCATTTGTCACAAGTCTATTTGCCTATAAATCCAGCATCTACAAGGGTTTCCCCAGTATTTTTCCAAGCTAAGCAGAGTTATATTACAGTTTATAATTAATGTCTCGCGACCTCTTTATTTATATGGCTTTCGCCATCCTTATCCGCAAAACCTGCTTGGAAAAATTAAAGGATAAGCGACTCGGTTTGTTTATGATCGGTTCCGAGAACCTCTTCGCTAAAGTCGGCCTTGCTCTTTAACTTTACGAGAGTAATAAAATCTTCATCCTTTACAATAATTTTGGCAAGTTCATTTTTTAATGCAATCAAATTAGCAGGAGTGATATGTCCTCGGAATACTGACTTCTGATGATGCTTAAAATACTTTTTGCAAACCTTAAAAACTTTCTGTACCCTCTTTTCACCTATATCATAAAAAATGAATGCATAATTATAGTTAACATTACTCATCCTTTGTCCTCCATATTAAAAAAAGCAATCGGTTTTTCTTCCATTAGATATTTGATCAACTTATAACCATCTAGTCTTATGGTTTGTTTATATGAAACCTTTCGCCTAAGTTTACTATGTTCGAACACCCCGTTAATCCGTTCCTCGAATTCTGTAATAAACACTTTTCGTCCAGCATCATTAAGCAATGCATAATTTAATTTTTTGTCAAAATGTTTTGCTACACTTATTTTTCTATTGTTTACACAATCAAAAATAGTTTTGTATACCAAAATTGGCTTAAATGCCTCTGATAAGTCTAAACTTAAAGAATAGCGCCGTTCCATTGGCTCATGTAGATACGAGATCGTTTGATTCAAATGAGTATGGTAAAGTTGTGTCAGCGTTTTTGTATACAATAGCGTATTACCAAAAGACACCAACGCATTCATTGGATTGTCAGGAGGACGCCTTACTCTTTTATTCATCGCAAATTCTTCCGGCAAGATGAGCTTAAAAGTTGCATAAAACCTGGCCCAAATTTCGCCTTCCAAGCTTAGCAAATTCTTGATAGCGCTGATGCGCAGTAATACATCAGGGACATCCTTCTTTAACCAATCCAGGAACGGTTTTAGCTCGCTCTTACCATGCCTGTAATAATGATATAGAACAGAATGAATGTTTAAGGAAATTGCTTTTACAATAGCTTTCGCAATGGTCAAACGTTTTTCCTGATTATCATAGGCTAATGCTTGTGAAACGGTCAGCCTGCCGCTAAGCAGATAATCTTTGGGATAGAACGTTCCCACATAGTTTTCATAGTAGCCAAAAAAATGCACTACAATTCCAGATTTTGATAATATTTCTAATAATTTTGTACTTAACGTGATGTCATTAAAGCAATATAATTCTTTTGTATCTTTAATCGGTAGATAAATATTGCCACGCTCACCACGAAAACAAATTGAAAAATCTTTGCGGCTTAAATCACCCTTAGAAAAAATATAGCGTGTCTCTTCTTTCATTCCATAATCTCCCTATCTATTTCTAAATATAGCAATATTCGTAATAAGCACAACGCTTACAGCCTGTTTTTAAATTTGCTGCAGGAGGAATCGGGCTAAGTAAAAACTCTTCTATTTCCGCATATTGTTTATTAAGCTGTTGAACCAATTCTTCATTAAGCTCTGTATAATGAACTTTCTTACCTTGCTTGTTTTTTTCCCATACTTCCAACCGCCCTTTGCGATTAATTCCCTTTTGGGCCAGCCGCAGCAGATAAAACTGGATTTGTGCCATAGCCGCATTAAGATCAGCATCAGATTTCTTTAGCTCCACCACATATTCATCAGTAATCTTGTCCAGTTTGATATTATCAATAGCTAATTCTCCGTCCTTCTCCGAGTTGAGTGCATGCAATACTCTGCCGATTCGCACATCTTCAGAATTATCTTCCAGATTCAGCTTGTGATAGAACAGCCAGCATTGCCGGGGACAATGTACATAATAATTAACAAGTGTACCAGTTAGCATCATAGAAACAGTCCTTTCCCTTGATTCATGAAAGCTTTCCGATTAAATTTGCCATTTTCGATAAACTGCTCACCGTTTTCGATATAATAATATCCGCCAAATTCCTCATCACACCCCAGGGTTTGCTGATCATAACTATATACACTATAGGTAAAATACGACATCTGCTCAGCCAGCCTAGACAATTCGACTTTTCGATGACCATACCCCATATTCTTAGCCTGGCAAATTTCTTTGTAACGCTGCCAGATATCCCTTCCAGAAATAAGCTGATTTTCGCTTAGAAGGTCATAAGCCAAAAATATCTGATAGGTTGGCGGAATCAGACGCATGTCCTGTTCTATTTCCTGATATTTTAGTTCCAGACATTTTGCGTAGGTATAGTGGATATTCCGGCTCGTTCTGGACTGGCTTATGGCCCTAACCTCTTGCAAAATTCCTTCATAGATCCCTTTAAAATCCTTTTGTCTCAGCAATTCTGCCACTGGCTGCTTGGTTATGGGATAATTAAGCCGCTCATCAGTACCATATATTTTTTTCGCGTCATCATAATTGAAAAAATAAGCTTTGCCACGCCGCAGGCAGGAACGGTTAATTCGCCCTAAGAACTGTTCTTCGGCATCTGGCAGGGATGTATCTTTAAATCCAACGTCCATATCGATATCCACACCAGCCTCAATCACCTGGGTTGCAACAACAATAATGCTTATCCTGTTTTTTATTTGTTCAATGATGGCTTTTCGATTACGGGAATTATCATCACCTGTTACTTCTACACAATAAATATCCGTCTCTTGACACAACAGATTAAAGAACTCCCGGGCAGTATTTTTATTAATAAACTCTACGAGTACCTTCCGTTCTCTATACTCCAGCACCATATCCTTTAATACGTTTAAGTCAATCTTTTTGTAAGATAGCAGTGAAAGATCCAGTTTTACTCGATCTCGAAAAAACTTATTTTGATAGTAGATCTGGGGCTCTTTAATTAAATCAACAATATCATATTGATGGTCATCCAGCAGCAGATCTAATTTCGGCAGCGTCGCGGACATCATAATAATTTTGATATTTAACAAACTGGCATATTGCAGTAAAAATAAGATAATTTGTTGCCAAATCGCATTACGATAGCTTTGAATTTCGTCAATAATTACTACGCTGTTACATAGTTTAAGGAGCGGAAAACACTGCTCCCTCCCTGTACTAAACAGGGCATTGAAAAAATTGACATGAGAAGTGACAACCAGCGGGTAATTATTGAAAATTTTATGAAGTGCCGCTTTTTCATAATCAAGATCTTGTTCTTTTTCCTGATTTCCGGCTGTTGGTTCAACATAAATAGGCGTAAGTGAATTAACGACCGCCATATCTTTCCCATACTCAAAATATTCGCCGAGAACTGCTGCCGTCTGTTCTACAAGCGTATTAAATGGGAAAATGTAAAACACATTGGATAATTGTCTCTGCTCATCGAGCAATGTTAGGAATAAATTAATCGACATATTGGTTTTCCCCGATCCGGTGGGAGCTTCTAAATAGTACAAGCTGGCTGTTGGGTGTTTCCGCAAGTTCTGCTCGGCTTCTAAAAAGATCTTACAGCGCTGTTCATTGATAGATTCGGCAAAAATACGGTTATCCTGCTGATACTGTTTAATACCAGTGTATACTTTACCAGCGTGGTATTTATTCTTCAATTCCTCTATGTTGTCTATGGTGCAAAGATCCACAGGCACCCCATTCATATACTCCGAAGTGGCACAATAGTCACAAGCCGTAATTACACTAAATAGCAGCTTATTTAGAATATAAAAAGCGGTTTCATTGGTAACCACCTTTTTAAGCTGATCATATCCCTTATCCGTCGTGAAAATACTATTCTTCGTTAGATCGAGTTTCTTCTCATAGCAGCCGTCTTTTTCCATACATTCCTGTATTCTTTCTTTAAAACCTCCAATATCTTTAAGAAACCCATGATGACGGGCAATGCAGTAGCTAAAAGAAAATAGAAAATAGGAAAACTTTTTCATATCATTTTTTGCGATGATTTCCAAATGTTCACACAGATAAATATAGGCGGATAATGTGGCATGATTACTACTGTTATAGGTAACAGGAAAGTTAGGGTTTTTTAATATTTTTCGCTGATAGACGGGATTGATTTTCCCAATGTCATGCTGGTATACAGCATCTACAAAGAATTGATAGATTGCCGTTGTTTCTCGTACATCACAGCCACATTGCTTAATGATTTTTTTGATGATGGCCGACAAACCCTTTTTCTCACAAAACAAGTGATAATAGGCAAGGCATAGTTCACTATGCTCTGCCAACGTTTCTGGGCTTTTCGCCTCGTCTGTATGAGCCCAGTACCGCGGATCACTCAGGGAATCTTCTATAACGCTCAATACAAAATCGCCTCCATTCCAAAGCTTACAGTATCTGTATACTTCAATAAGTTAAACATAGTAAGAAAATAGGGCGGAATCAATCCGCCCCTGCTAAAAAAAGCATAATACCTTATTACCATCCTGTAATAACTTGCCTTTCACTTGTTTTACTGCACAATTGGTATAAAGCAGTTGCTGAAATACATAAAAGTTATGCTCTGGTTGCAATGCTATCGGTGCGCGTTCAGAAAATATATAAGCCGCTTGATCCTCAAAAGTCTCCGAATCGTCAATAACGTCCAAATCACCAGCAAACAATGAATTGACGAATATCACTCCATCTTGTTCGACGAAATCTAGATCACAAGACTCCACATTCTCAATGATGGCAGGAAAATCATTTTTTCCGAGATAAGGAATATACGTACATTTTTGTTTTGTTAGATATTCCACAAGTTTGTTCCAGTTCTCCACTGTCACAGTCCCCCTGATAAGATATACTGTCCAGATGGGTTTCTCCAGCCATTGCTCAAATACCATAAGATTTCCACCTGCCTCTTTTGAGGCATAGCCTACGCTGTTATTAAAGTATTGAACTTTTTTCGTAAAATAACCTCGCTTGGCTTCCGGTATTAGAGCCACCTTAAGACCTGCCAGTTTTTTATAAAATTCCGGAAAGTCATTTTTTTCTTCACCAAATAAACGATGATTCCGATACCCTTTTAAACCAAGGATTGCCCCCAGTAAACCTAGCAAAGCTACCCGATGAATATTATTGTAAGTAAAATATACCTGCTCATTGACATCTGGCTTGCGAAAGCAGGCCGCCTCTCCCGACAAACGAAATTTGACAGCTTGGATTTTCATCATATGCCTCTTTCAGCCATTTAGCTTATAGCCCGGCCAAATAAATCATATGCAGTGCAAGCCAGACCACCAAAATCAACATCCGTATCGATTGGATTATAATAGACTTCAACGCTGTCAATCTCTTGTTCATGTCCCTTGAGCAGTTCTGCCAATCTAGTCAGAGTTATCGTATCGCGACCGCTATTCTTGCTGAAATCAACATACCGATCCAGATTCGGCAAATACAAGTCGCTGTTTTCCTTACAATGTACAAAAAGGGCAAACTCGTTTTCGCTACCGCTTTTACTGTTAGTATGAAATGCCGTTGCTGCCACCAAACAAGCTTTTTTTAACTTAGCAAAGGCGTCTTGGGTGTAGCCTTGAAACCCTTCAATTCCTAAATCTAGATATTCCAGATAATTACCTGGATTCACGGCAATTGAATAAAAATAATGCGCTTCATCGGTTACGATCTTGCTGCCCAGCGTTGAGGCTGTAGCATCCTCTTTCTTGTCGCTGGAATTGCGGTACGGTGAAAGAATCTCCTGATTTTCGATCTGTGTATCTGCATATTTGTTAAAGCCTTGACCAATTTGTACAGCTCCGGTGATGCTGATATTTTGTTTTTTCTCAGCAAATGTGACACCGAAATTCATGACATCAATCGCTGAAAATAGATTTTTCAAGACTTCTCTAGAAGGAGTTTTTTCATTGATAGACGTTTTATATAGTTGTTCATAGCGCTCCTGCAGATCCCGGGGTTGCAGCTTTCCCCCTTCTTCCTCACTGCTTTTGCCTTTTGTTTCAATTTTATAGGACTTGATCGCCAGCACTTTTTCCCCAGCCGCCTGCCACATTCTTTTGATTGGATATTTCAAAGCCTTGTCACTGCCAAAAATGGTACCATTGGAAATAGTCTTCGGTCTGGCGCTAAAGTCAGCATTCCAATTAGCCATAATGCTGCGAATGGCCACAACTCCATAAACCCGATTATTCATCTGCATTGTTATTTTCCCCCTCTGCTTCTTTGAAATAGTTTATATTTGAAGATGCAGCCCCAGCCAAAAACAGATCAAATCCAGACACTTTTTCAGTCAAGCACTCATAGCCCATAACCGCAGCAAGCAGTCTATTATACCGGATATTATTCCAACCTAATGCATGGCTATATTTTTTGTGCAATTTTATGATTTCCTGTTTAAATTTGCTGACATCCTTAGCATCGACTACATGATCAATGATCGCATAGGTAGGTTTATACGCCTGGCTTTTGGAAATCAGATAACGAACCAGTTGTCCTGCATAATAATAGAATTCCTTATCGTTTTCGCAACTAATTACCTCATCTGTTTTGCCAGTAATCAGCTTTTCCTTGAGACCTTGTGCTAAATTTACCAATTGATTACCCAATTCTACCTTCTCCTTTATTTTGAAATATGCAAGCAATGATAATCGCAGATTCAGCCCCTTGGCAATCTTGGTGTCCTCCAGCTTCGAATACGATTCTCTAAGCAGCATTTCTTTCAGCATAGCCTGGGATAACCGATCAATGCAGCTTACTACATCTCGTTCATCGTCTTTACGAAAATAATTGCGCAGTGCCTCCTTATAGCGAATCACTAGTCCAACCTGGAAGCTAGAAAACCAGTCGTTTGGTTTAGGAGATTTGTTAAAATAATTTCTGATTAAGTTTTTATTAAACAACCAGTCATCTATAATAATTTCCAATTCTGCTTTACTGTGAATCTTTCTCGGAGCAAAATCATCCAGCAGTAGAAAATTCTCCAATGTTAACACTGGCATTAATTGATCCGACAACCCTGGCAAAAAATCATATTCATCAATAACCGCCTGGGCACCCCGCTCCAAATGCAAATAATGAGCATCCCGCGGCTTAGAATCCGACTTAACCAGCGTAAAAACATTAGATGCCCCAATTGGCAAATACCCTTCGGTTAGTGCCTTACCTGCACCATCCTGCTGATTGTCTAACCAGGTAAACATCTTTCTTGTTTCTAAAGCTTCGGTTGTACTAATCCGAAAAGGCACTTTAAAAGCTGTCGTTTTATGCTCTAAAAAAGGCTTTTTCCCATTCATCCCCATGTTGCTGTTAGACAATCCATAGGTCATATTATTAATGGTCACGTTATAATCATTCCTATTGAAGATTTTGGGAATCAAGTAACGCTTACTTTCCTGCATATAAGTTGCAAGTTCAACAGCAAAATAAAGCTTGACATAGAAAGTCCCTTTGATTTTATATTCAGTAATCTGCTGCTGTAGATACGGTATAAGGCTTACTACATATTCCTGGTTATGCTTAATTACTTGCTCGTCCAATGGAGGAAATTGATATTTTTTTAAAATCTTGGCATCTTCTTTTTTTGGTGAACACAAAGCTTGATAATATCTAGCGATACTGGTCTTAAACGTTTCTACTGCATCAGTACCTTCTATCAATGCAGCCGCTTTAAAAGCCAGGGCATGGATATTATTGCTATGAATTTGCTTTTTAGGATCAACAGGCTTATTCATATCTACCAGTTGACTGTAAAAATCAGCAGCTTTTATATAATTCCATAGTTCTCCCCTGTTGTAGCCCTTTTTTTCCACATGCAAAATCTCAGGTTCTTTATGCTGTCCATACAGCTTGAAATACAATCCTTCTTTAAGCTGGTAATTATCAATGACCAAGGTATCCCCATCTGCATTTTTACGGTAAACTTCCAGCAAATCAAGAATCATCTTTTCACCTCCTCACTCGCATAGACAATATCCCATGCCAATTGAATTTTTCTCTAGCAAACCCGCACCAATGGCAGCAAACGCCAACTGCTGGGATACGGGATCGCTTTGTACACTGATGAGCAGCTTGTGTCCTAAAAATGAGTTAGATTTATAGGGAATTTTGATCGGCTTTTCATTCATAATTTGAATTCCCTCAATGAAGTTCTGTTCTGGCTCGTCCATTTCTCCGACAAAGGCACGATACTTCTTCAAAGCGTTAATATGTATTCTTTCCATCAGCAGCTTTAGCCCATTGTCTTTAGTCCAAGACCGATTGTTGACTGTAGCCACTAATGGGGTGAGACTCTTTAGCTGTGTTATATAGCGATATTCAAAGTTTCTAATTTCAGCAGCCATAACACCTGCCTTCAATTGCGGCAAAAGGTATTTTAACTTTAATAACAGATCCAATTCAAAAGAGCGGATGTGAAAGATATATACACGACCTTTTTTATAAACCTTATCTTCCTCCCGGGGATATAGATTACAGAAAGAATACCCCTTCAAAGACCTTTGCCCGTGCAATTCTTTAAGCTGTGGATCATGAAGCATTGCATTTGAGATGATTTTCGACAAATATTCGTATCCCCTTGATGCTTCAATATCCGTTTGCAGTAAGATTGTGACTATTAGTTCATGGTAAAGCAAAGCAGCCATCACCCTTTCTAATTTTATATGTTACTTTATTTATTATGTACTATCATTTAATAGGATGTAATAATTGAATATTAAAATAATTATACAAAAATGTCAATACTTGTAATTTGTTTTCATAAATTTCTTTATGCTATAATTAAATCTATGACAACCTCTACTTAGGGAGTATTGAAATTATTACATGATTGTACACTTGGCAATTTTACAACCTATACATTAGATGTATTAAATAATAAACGAAAAGGTATATTGGCTATCAAGCAAATTGATAATATGAGGACGGATGAGTATATGTTAATAAAACTCAAGGATCTATTAGCACAAATCAATCATACTCGTCAAAAAATTGATGTCCATCAACCTTTTGCTGACCTATGTTAAGCCAGTTAAAGACCTACTATCGTGTCGGCCTGACATATAGCAGTAATGCTCTTGAGTCAAATTCACTCACGGAAACAGAGACCAAAGTCGTGTTGGAAGATGGATTAACCGTTGGCGGCAAGCCGCTCCGGGATCATTTGGAAGCTGTGGGACATAGTGAGGCATACGATTTTATTTTTTCACTCCTGTCCGACAATTTATTTACCGAACAGGACATTCTAACCCTGCACCGAATGTTTTATACCAAAATTGATGAGGGGCAGGCAGGACGATATCGCCGGCAGCGGGTATTTATCAGCGGTTCACAGCATGCTGTTCCTAACTGGCCCGATGTTCCTCTTTTAATGGGAAAATGGCTCAAGGAGTTACCTGAGCAAAAGAAAAAACTGCATCCAGTGGATTTGGCTGCTCAGGTGCACAAAGATTTTGTTTTTATTCACCCTTTTGTGGATGGCAATGGCAGGGTTGCAAGACTCTTGGCCAACCTAGTATTAATCCAAACTGGACACTTACTTGTCATTATTCCGCCGATCCTTCGTGCAGAATATATCAATAGTCTGGAAAAAGCACATATAGATGATACCGATTTTCAGCAATTTATCGCAGAAAGAGTATTAGAAACACAACGCGATTATCTCAGACTCTTGAAGTAAATTAGCTACTTAAGAAGGATTGATTTGAAAATTAAGAAAGAACATCCCTCTGGAATAAAGAATAGTATTTAGTACAAAAGCATCACCAAATTCTCCTGTGAAGGATTTTGGTGATGCTTTTAAATTTTAATACAATCTAATGTTATAGTTATTCGAACCATTTGAATATAAACTGTTCAAATGGTTATATTATTTTCAGTACATCTAATGTGTTAGTTACTCGGATCGAGTGATTGTGGCTAGGCATTTCTGCTATGGATTTCAATACATCTAATGTGTTAGTTACTCTTTAGGTGAATCGTTAGCACTTGCTTTGGAAACCGATTTCAATACATCTAATGTGTTAGTTACTCATAAGAGCCTGTAAAAGCTCCTGTACCACCTATGCCTATTTCAATACATCTAATGTGTTAGTTACTCCCTATAGCGGTTTAGCCTATGTAGCAGGTTATATATTTCAATACATCTAATGTGTTAGTTACTCTTTTCGACCAACTTGCCAGTAGAATTTCGTAAATCTAATTTCAATACATCTAATGTGTTAGTTACTCGGAAGAACAGGAACTTAAATC
>CAMKSY010000007.1 GCA_946415545.1 uncultured Pelosinus sp.
ATTTTGCTAAGAATTAGTTTTTCATATTGAGGCGGGATCAGAGCGTCCCAGTTTACAGGATGTCCCTCTTGGTAGCAGCGTACTAAGTGATCTTGAATCGTAAGAGTTTTTAGTTTACGGATTTGGCTGATTTCCTCCAGAGAATGTCCTTTCTGGTATAATTTAAGACTGACAACATGGCTGGGACTTTCCTGGACTTTTACAGCTGCTTCTTTACTTTCCATAGAAGAGCTGGAGGATTGAATATTATTTGCCAATGCATATTGCTGCAATACTTCGAGGAATTCGTCACCGTAGCGTTTTCGCTTGCTTTCTCCCACCCCTTTTATGGTCAATAGAGCGTCATAGCTGGTTGGACAATATTCGCTCATTTCTTTTAAGGTGCTGTCGGCAAACACAAGATAGGGTGGTATCTGTTCTCTGTCGGCAATGGTCTTACGCAAGTTTCGCAGCAAACTAAATAGCGAATTATCTGCTGTGATTTTCTGAGGTCGCTTCGGAACTTTCTGCCATACTTTTGTTTGATTTTTTAAAACGGCGATTCCTTTCGGTGCCAATTTTACTACAGGATATTCACTGTCCGTTAACATGAGATAGTCGGTAGCAATCAAACGGTTAATAGCATCCCGTATCTCTGGTAAGGTATAGCTTTTTAGCAAACCGTAGGTGGATAGGCTGTCAAAACCCAGTTGTAGAACCTTTTTATCCTTAGATCCTTTTAATACACTGGCAATTAAAGTGGTACCATAGCGTTCTTTAACTCGCATAACACAGGAGAAAATCTTTTGAGCGTCTAAGGTAATATCTGTAAGTTCGTTGTCATCCTTACAATTGCTGCAATTGTCACATTCTGATAGACCACTTGTCTCACCAAAATAACTTAAGATAAATTTCCGCAGGCATTCTGGGGTATGACAATAATCCACCATTGTTTGCAGTTTGCTAAGTTCATTGGTTTTCCGATCGGCATCAAAAGTTGTCTGTTCGATCAGATAGCGTTGCAATAGAGGATCTTGGGCGCCAAACAGTAAAATACATTCACTTGGTTCACCGTCTCGTCCTGCACGACCTGCTTCTTGGTAATAAGCTTCCATATTTTTGGGCATATTGTAATGAATCACATAACGCACATTGGATTTATCAATCCCCATTCCAAAAGCATTTGTGGCGACCATGATACTAATATTGTCATAGATGAACTGTTCTTGGTAGTGTTGGCGTTCCTTATCAGGTAGTCCAGCATGATATTTGCCTACGGAGTAACCTTTTTTGTATAATAGGCTGTAAAGATTATCTACTTCTTTACGGGTAGCGGCGTAAATAATTCCGGATTGTTCTTTGTTGGTGGTAATATATTTAAGGGTAAAGTCTTGCTTGTTTTCACCGCGAATAACAGTAAAGGAGAGGTTTTCACGATCAAACCCGGTCATGTATACATCTGGTTTTCTTAGGGTTAATAAGGTAATAATGTCTTGGGTTACATCTGTGGTAGCGGTGGCTGTAAAGGCACCAATAATGGGACGGCTGGGCAGTGAGGCGATAAAAGTTCCCACAGCCCGATAGCTTGGACGAAAATCATGCCCCCATTGTGATACACAATGGGCTTCATCAATAGCTAATAAAGAGATGCTAAGAACCTTGATCGCAGCTTGAAAACTTTCCGATTCTAAGCGTTCTGGAGCGATATAGATAATTTTGTAGCGACCGCATTTTGCATTGTAAATACGCTCATTGACCTGGGAGAGGGTAAGGGAGCTATTAATAAAGGTTGCCGGAATTCCCACTCCGTTTAATGCGTCAACCTGATCTTTCATTAAAGAAATCAAGGGTGAGACAACAAGGGTAACTCCTGGCAGTAAGAGGGCGGGAATCTGAAAGCACAGGGATTTACCAGCACCAGTAGGCATGATAGCTAACGTATCTTTTTTGCCTAATAAGCTGGTGATGATTTTCTCCTGACCTGGGCGAAAGGTGGTATAGCCATAGTGCTGCTTTAATATGTTTAGGGCGGCATTTAACATGTAATTATCTCCTGAAAATTATTTTTGTTATAGTTCCTGCTTCTTTGTGATCTTGAAGAGGAGCCGATACTTTTATCCGTTAATTCTTAGTTCGTCTTTTGATAGGAGGATTCCTGTCGATATAACAGATGCTTTTTATGCCAATACCATTATATTTTTTCGGCTAATCATGTATAATGGAGAATAAAGTTGTGTTTGAGGAGGGTTTACTATTAAGTTTCAACAGCTTACTCTAGAAGATAAGCCGCTATTTGATCGATTCTTTAGTGAGCGGCGCTATGAAAATGCCCATTATAATTTTACAAATCTATTTATGTGGCGTAAAGCCTATAAAATACAGTGGACGGTCGAAGGTAATTATCTATGTGTAAAAGCTTGCTGGGAAGGCGTAAAGTTCTTTTTACCACCCTTTGGTCCGAAGGAAGGTCTATCCGAAATACTGGATCGTATGATACAGCATGCAAAAGAGGATGATTTTGCGTTTTCGTTGCAGGGTGTAGAAACTTTTATGATCGAGTGGCTGGAAGAAGCAAAGCCAGGTTACTTTACATCCAAAGCTGTGCGGGATAATTTCGATTATGTATATTTAGCGAAAGATTTAATTGAGCTAAAAGGGCGTAAATTTCATACTAAGAAAAATCATGTAAATAGTTTTAGAAAAAAATATGACAATTACGAATATGTACCTATGACCGAGGAAATGGCGAAGGACTGTATTGAGTTTATGCAGGAGTGGTGTGATGATCGAGGCTGTGTAAAAGGTGATGATCTAGACTGTGAAAGAAATGCAATTGTGGAAGCGATGAATAATTTTACAGTTCTTGGTTTTCAAGGAGGAGCTATTTTTATCGATGGTAAAATGGCAGCTTTTAGTTATGGTGAAATGGGCAATGACGATACCGCTGTAATTCATGTGGAAAAGGGTCGCATGGGAATCAATGGAGTATACAGCATTATTAATCAGGAGTTCTGTGCCCGTACTTTCTCACAGGCAATGTATATTAACCGCGAGGAAGATATGGGGATTGAAGGCTTACGAAAAGCAAAAGAATCCTATCATCCTATTAAAATGATAGAAAAATATAATGTAAGACTTAAATGATAGTAAGTACGCCTACGATTTAGAGTGAGAATGAGTTCCAGCTGAATCGTAGCCGTACTTACTATATAAATAGTATAAGATCCCTGCTGTTTATGATCAAAAGAGATGATAAGCAACAGGGATCTTTTGCATAGTTACATTCTTTTCTAGGGTATGATAGTAAAAAAGAATGAAAAGTAATATAAAAAGATATGACTAAAAAAGCAGGAAGATTACAACTATTTGTACAATTAGGTAACAAAGAGGAATAAGGAGATGATTCTATGAAAAAAGTACAATTAGCATATGGTAAAGGCAGTATTAGTATTGAAGTTCCTGATAAGGCAGTAATAGTAGAACCCCCGCATATAGAGAGTTTGGCAGATGAGAAGGGCGCTGTTGTCCACGCTCTGCGTCATCCTACCGGAACTCCTCCTCTAAAGGAAATGGTAAAAGCATCCGATACGGTTGCCATTGTAATTTCTGACATCACAAGACCAACTCCGAATCACAAGTTAGTTCCATGGCTGATCGAAGAACTGTCCCATGTTCCTAAAGAAAATTTTGTGGTGATCAATGGATTAGGGAGCCATCGTCATAATACGAGAGAAGAATTAATTGGAATGCTAGGGCAGGAAGTCGTTGATACAATTCGAGTCATCAATCATGAAGCCTTTGATGATAAGGAATTAGTACATGTTGGTCGGAATAGTTATGGATCGGAAGTATATTTAAATAAAACCTATGTAGAAGCTGATTTTAGAATTGTTACAGGGTTTATTGAACCTCACTTTTTTGCAGGATTTTCTGGCGGACCAAAAGGCATAAATCCGGGAATTGTGGGAATTAAGACCATTCAGGATTTTCATAATGCTGAAATGATCGGTAATCCAAAGAGTACTTGGGGTATAATTGAAGGTAATGGTGTGCAAGATGCGGCCACTCAAAATTGTTTAATGGCAAAGCCTCAATTTATGCTGAATGTAACATTAAATGGGGATAAAGAAATAACCAATGTATTTGCAGGAGATGTGATTCAAGCTCATCGAGTAGGCTGCGAATTTGTAAAACATCATGCGATGGTTGCTGTAGATCATTCTTTTGATATTGTCATTACGACTAATGCAGGGTATCCTTTGGATCAGAATCTGTATCAAACGGTAAAAGGGATGAGTGCTGGTGCGCAAATCGTAAAAGAGGGCGGCAGTATTATTAGTGTTGCCGAGTGTTCAGACGGGCTGCCAAGCCATGGTAATTTTGGCCCCATTTTGAAAATGCGCAATACTCCTCAAGCACTGCTGGATATGATTAATGAACCATCTTTTTCGATGTTTGATCAGTGGGAAGCCCAAGCCCTGGCAATGATACAGGTTAAAGCCGATTGCTATTTGTACTCCACTCTAGACAAAGAAACTGTAGCAGACTGCATGCTGCAGTCTGTTGATAATATAGAACAAACATTGGCGACCTTGATTGAAAAGTATGGGCCTGATGCAAGTATTGCTGTATTGCCTCTAGGGCCGCTCGTTGTTCCTTACGTTGCCAAGTAAAAGTGCGAGTCTCCATTCTTTATGGAGGCTCGTTTTTTTATTAAATAAAAAAACTTTTAGTCCATCATCTGAGCCGTTGCAAATCATTATTTTAAGTATAGTGTGATACGTATTACTCCATACTATGATTGAGGTGAGCTGATGGAAAATAAGCAAAAATTTATGACGATAATGTTTCTGATTGGAATGTTGATAATGACAGGAGCTTGTTCTTTTTTGCAATCACCTGCTCCAAAACCCGACCCTGAGGTGGTAGAAGAAGCACCTGCTCCAGAGGCGCCGGTGCCAGAAACCGTTCAGCCTATTCCTGGGGTAGAAACGTTAGACGTTAATAAATACACCATTGAACCGACAATAACGGTGTGGATTGCAGATAAGGGCTATGTAGACAGAATGTTGTTAGAAAAGTATCTAGAAGGTGTTGTCGCAAGGGAAATGCATAATGATTGGCCAATTGAAGCCTTAGCTGCTCAGGCAATTACCTCTCGTACACTCACCCTTCATGCGATGGAAGCAGGGACGATTATGAAGCTGCATCGTGCTGATGTAAGTACGGCTAAAGAAGAACTGCAGGCTTACGCCCCTGAGCTAGTAAATGACAATGTCAGAGAAGCTGTACGCCGTACCCGAGGTGAAGTACTGACGTATGCAGGAGGTTTGATCAATGCGATTTACAGCTCTTGTAATGGACAAATTGCTGCTACCAAGGAAGAAAGCTTTCCAGTAGAGATACCTACACCAACACCATATTTTCAGCCAATAACAGACCAGTGCTTTCAATATGCACCTGAAAAAGAAAAGTCATGGACAGTTAAAATACCGGGAGCAGAGGTTGCTGCTGCTGTCGGTTATTCTGGTAATCCGAAAGATATTCGAATTTTGGAGAAAGGCCCTTCAGGTCGTATTCTATATATTGGTGCAGGGAATAAAAAAGTATATGGATCTGATTTTAGAAAGAAAGTCGGCTATGACCGTTTAAAATCAACATTAATAACAGAGATGATGTATGATGGAGAAAGCTTTACCTTTAAAGGAATGGGCTGGGGCAATGGTGTAGGGTTGTGTCAGTGGGGGGCTTATACTTTTGCGCAAGAGGGGCATAAAGCAGAGGATATTGTGAAGGCCTATTATGTCGGGACAGAAGTGACCAAACTCTGGCAGTAGAGCACAGAGTAATCTTTTTCCACGGTTTTGCATATACTAGTAGTGGAGAGGCAGTCATTTGACGCCTCATCCATATAGGCGCCGCAGTTTCTCTTTTACAAAGACGGGACTGCGGCGCTACGGTTTTAAAACTACATTACCAACCACACCAGGTGCAGAGGACACAGAGGGGAGGACAGCGATTCCTCCGTGGATCTCTGCGCCTTCTGTATTTAGCGTTTCCCTTTATAATTGTATCTGAATTTTTTAGATCCTTATTGAAGGGCGGTATTATGAAATAAAAGTGTAGTTTTATTGTCAATATTTTAGCAGGATTTACTGTATTGCCATTGAACTTATATAGCAGAAGCGGATAAATGCTAAAAAGGTTCAGCGAAAATGGAGTCCGACAGCAAAAGGGAGATGGCGAAATGGCAGAGTATGCAATTACATCAGAAATGGCAGGCTCATTGGCACGGTTTATTTATCAAAATACTGGTTATCATATTATTGTTTGTAACCAAGACGCTATGATTGTAGGAGATTCAGATGGCGGTAAGCGTCTTAATACAAAGCATCTTGGTTCACAAAACATTCTTAGTGGTCACTTAGATGAATATGTAGTAACACCAGCTGATGTGGCAAAGAACCCAACTCTAAAAGAAGGACAGAATTATCCCATTGAGGTAGATGGACAAAGAGTAGGTACTTTTGCTATTGCTGGTCAATTGGATTATGTTCGTCCTATTGCTAAGGTCGTCGTGGCTTTATTAAGTACACGATTAAAACAAGCAAAGCAAATCGAGATTGTTCAGCAAGTAGCTCATGCAGTTTCACAAAATGTAAGTCAGGCAGTTGCTGCCATAGAGGGGATTTCTGCCTCTTCTCAAGAATTAGCTGCCAATACAGAAAGCGTTGTGAATGTATCTCATGATTCTGTTAGACGAGTAAAAGATACGGGAAAAATCCTTGATATGAGTCGTAAGATTGCTACCCAAACGAAGCTGTTAAGTCTGAATGCTTCTATTGAAGCTGCCAGAGCTGGAAATTATGGCAGGGGTTTTGCAGTAGTTGCACAAGAAATGCAGAATTTAGCACAAAATAGTGCAGATGCTACGGAAAACATTAACAAGATACTGCAGGAAATACAAGAATCAATACAAAAAGTAATTGATGGTATCAATCAGTCTGCGTTAATTTCTAATAAACAAGCTGGAACGATGCAGGATATTATTAAAGTGATTCAAGATGTTCAGACTTCATCAGCTGATTTGGTAGCAGCATTTAACAATAAAAATTAATAAGCTAAAAGAGAAATCAGAAATAAAAGCAAATAAAATATATTTTGGGGAATTTTTCATATAGTATAAAATGAATGATCCGTTAAACGCGCCGCTTGTCTGCTATGCACAGGCATGAGGCGTTATGTTTTTTTATGCAAATTTTTCTTCCTTTTCTTGCAATATTTGCTGAGTACGCTATAATATATTTCAGGCTGACAGAGGAGATAATATGATAGATATTATTATTACGATCATTGGTACTCAAAAAGATGAAAAGGGTGAAGAGTCTTGTATTGAATGTACTGCAAAAGGTCGTTATTATGAAAGAAATAGCATTCGATATATTGTATATAAGGATCATGAGATTTCTGGTGTTGAAGGCGTTACTACAATGTTGAAAGTGTACGATAAGCATGTGGAATTGGTACGAATGGGCAGCGTAGATCATAAACAGGAATTTCTTCCAGGTCAAAAAAGCTGTAGCGTGTACCATACGCCTTATGGTACTATGCATATGGGCATACAGACAAACAGCTTAAAGATGGCTTTAGCCAGTACAACTGGAACCATCGCAATTGAGTATGAATTAGAGATAAACGGACAATGGCAAAGTGCCAATACCTTGTCGATCAGCATACAGGAGGAAAGCATAAGTGGACATTAAAGAATTATTACATAAAGCAATTTATCAAGCAGCTCAATCAGCCATTGCAGATGGTGTATTTGCCAGTCATGAGCTGCCCCAGGTGATCCTGGAAGTACCACCTAAAAAAGAATTTGGCGATTTTGCTACTAATTTTTCGATGCAGGCTGCCAGAGGTGCAAAAACCAATCCTAGAGTGATTGCTGAAGCGATTGTTGCTCGGATGAAAGAAACATGGTTGGAAAAAGCTGTGATTGCAGGACCGGGATTTATCAATTTTTATTTGAAAACTGACTGGTTATATACCATGTTAAACGATATATTAGCCCAAGGTGAAAATTATGGGAATAGTGGAGCGGGTCAAGAAGAGCGTGTACAGGTAGAATATGTTAGCGCCAACCCTACCGGACCTCTTCACGTAGGTCATGGCCGTGGCGCTGCAGTAGGAAGCGCGTTAGTAAATTTATTAAGAGCAGCAGGGTATAACGTGGCGAGTGAATATTATATCAATGATGCGGGTAATCAAATTGATAACTTGGCAGCATCGGTTCATGCCCGTTACCTCGAACTTCTCGGCCAAAAGGTAGAGTTTCCTGGAGATGGTTATCATGGTCAGGATATTATCGAAACGGCGCAGCGTATTCTTGATAAGGCGGGAGATCATTATCTTTCCATGCCTGTTTCAGAGCGGTTATCTGCCTTCAAAGAAATTGCCCTGCAGGAAAAACTGGCTGCATTAAAGGCTGACCTTATCGCATTTAATGTGCAATTTGATGTTTGGTTTAGTGAGTGTACATTGCATCAAGATGGTGCATTGCAAGAGACCTGTCAAGTGCTCAAAGACAATGGTTCTATCTATGAACAAGAAGGAGCTCTTTGGTTAAAATCCACAGCCTATGGAGATGATAAGGATCGGGTAGTAATTCGTGATAATGGAATTCCTACTTATTTAGCTGCCGATATTGCCTATCATAGGAACAAGCTGGAAAGAGGATTTGATCAATTAATTAATATTTGGGGTGCTGATCATCATGGTTATATTTGCCGTGTGAAAGCAGCTATTGGTTCCTTAGGGTATTCTCCCGAGCAACTGGAAGTTTTAATTGTACAAATGGTAAGCTTATATAGAAGTGGTCAATTGGTAAAAATGTCTAAACGTACAGGACAAAGTGTAACGTTGTCGGAGTTGATTGAAGAAGTTGGTACCGATGCTGCAAGATTTTTCTTTATTATGCGGTCTCTTGATAGTCAATTGGATTTCGACCTTGATTTAGCAAAGTCAAGATCCAATGAAAACCCCGTATATTATATACAATATGCATATGCGCGCATCGCCAGTATTTTTCGTCAAGCTGCAGAAGATGGGATTATACTCAAGGAGGTTGATGCTGCGAATCTAAGTCTCCTTACCAGTGAGTGTGAGATGGATTTAATTAAGAAGTTGGGTGAATATCAAGAGGAAATTGCAGATGCTGCGAAAGAAAGGGCACCTCATCGGATCGCCCGCTATGCTCATGATTTGGCAGGGCAGTTTCACACTTTTTATAACCAATGCCGTATTAAAGGGGTTGAACAGGATTTGCAATTGGCACGTATGGCGCTGGCAAAAGCTGTGCAAACAACCATTAGGCATGCATTAGGTATTTTGGGGATTAGTACACCTGAAAAAATGTAGGTTTTTTTTGAAAAAAATTACTAAAAAAAGGAATTTTCCTGAATTTGGTGAATCATTATCAGCGAATATGATTTCAAGCTCAAGTTAGTATAAATAGTAAAAGAAATTAAACGCTGCGTGCGGAAGGAATAAAATGATATGACAGATATGATGAAACAGGTTTCAGAAGTAGAGTTAGCCTATAAAATTTTGCAAAAAACAGGACACTCCATGTATTTTAGAGAGTTAATTACAGAGGTTTTAGAGCTAAAAGGTCGTAGAATTCATTCTTTAGCTCATGCTATGTCGGAAGTTCATACACAAATCAATATGGACAGCCGATTTGTCCATATGGGAAAAGGTATGTGGGGTCTTGTAGAATGGTCACCGCAGCAACTGAGTGCTCATTCTGCCAGTGAGGATATTGATAGTGCACCGAGTTCATTTTCCTCCCGTCGTGAAAAACTTTTTGAAGAAATCCAGCAAGAATATGTTGCGTCTGCGGCAGAGCCTAGTGAACGAGAATAAGTACTTGACACTGCCCTTTAGTAAAGTATAAAATGATTGGCGTACTTGAACTAAATATAGCGTACTAAATGACATGTACTGTTAAAGGCATTTTAGGAGGAAATAGGACTATGACAAAATATATATTTGTTACCGGGGGGGTTGTATCTTCACTTGGTAAAGGTATTACTGCTGCTTCTTTGGGGCGGTTGTTAAAAAATCGCGGGCTAAAGGTAACGATCCAGAAGTTTGATCCATACATAAATATTGATCCAGGAACCATGAGTCCTTATCAGCATGGTGAAGTATTTGTTACCGATGATGGAGCGGAAACTGATCTGGATTTGGGGCATTATGAGCGCTTTATTGATATCAATTTGAGTAAAAGCTCCAATGTAACAGCAGGAAAAATATATTTGTCTGTTATTAATAAAGAACGTAAAGGTGATTATTTGGGGAGTACGGTGCAGGTCATTCCTCATATTACCAATGAGATAAAAGAACGTGTTTATCGTGTTGGCAAAGAAGATAATGCGGATGTCGTTATCACCGAGATTGGTGGTACTGTTGGTGATATTGAAAGCCTTCCTTTTTTAGAAGCAATCCGTCAGGTGAAAAAGGAAGTAGGACGCAATGATGTATTGTATCTTCATGTTACCTTATTGCCTTATATTGCTGCTGCAGGAGAGCTTAAAACCAAGCCAACACAGCATAGTGTAAAAGAACTGAGAAGTATTGGTATTACGCCAGATATTATTGTTTGCCGTACGGAATATGACATTTCATCTGATATGCGAGATAAATTGGCTCTCTTCTGTGATATTGATTCCGATGCTGTAATTCAGAATAAAACAGCATCCAGTATTTATGAAGTGCCTTTGATGATGCAAGAGGAAGGCCTTGATCGTATTGTTTTAGAAAAGCTTAAAATTGATGCTGGTGATGCTGATATGGCAGATTGGCGTGAAATGGTTCATAAAATCATTAATCCTTCGAAATCAGTAAAAATTGCAATTGTCGGTAAGTATGTTGCTTTGCCTGATGCGTATTTAAGCGTGGCAGAAGCCTTAAGACATGCAGGCATTGCCAATGATACTGCCATTCAAATTCATTGGATCAATGCAGAAGAAATCGAGGCTGAATCTGTAGATCTTAAAAAGTGTTTTGCAGATGTTGATGGTATTTTGGTACCAGGCGGTTTCGGTGATAGGGGTGTTGAAGGTAAGATTAAAGCCATTCAGTATGCCCGAGAAAACAAAGTACCATTTTTCGGTTTATGCTTAGGTATGCAATGTGCTGTTGTTGAGTTTGCCCGTCATGTTTGTAACTTGACAGATGCTCATAGTACAGAGTTTAATCCTGAAACGCAGTATCCGGTAATTGATCTTATGTCCGAGCAAGTGGCCGTAGAAGAAAAGGGCGGCACTATGCGTTTAGGGATTTATCCATGTAAGGTGTCGGAAGATACGCTAACCTGTCAGGCTTATCAAGATGAAATCATTTATGAACGTCATCGTCATCGCTGGGAATTTAATAATGCCTACCGTGAGCAGCTCACTCAAGCTGGTCTTGTGATCGGTGGTACTTTGCCAAATGGTCGATTAATAGAAATTATAGAAGTTAAGGATCATCCATGGTTTGTTGGTACTCAATTTCATCCAGAACTTAAATCACGTCCGACCAACCCACATCCATTATTCAGAGAATTTGTTAAAGCTGCTCTGAAAGGCAAGTAGTAAAAAAAAGCAACTGTTGGACTATTTCCGGCAGTTGCTTTTTTGTAAGTAAAGGATATGTATGGCTAATGATGGCACAATGCCGCTGATGCGGTACACACCTTCGCGTCTTCGTGGTTCGTTCATTTTGTAGAGTTAGAAGGCGTGAAGCGTTTTTCGCAGAGGTGACTTTTTTAATGGTTTTGCAAAATAAGGAGGTTTGTCTATGTATAAAAAGTCAGTGATCATTGTGATTGGAATTGTGATCGTACTTTCGCTAATTGGGTTAGCGTTTCACGGTTTGGGTGCTAAGAATAAGGGAAATGTCAGCCAGTCTGATAAGATTGGCATCATCTACGTGGATGGTGTTATTATCGGCGGGCGAGGTCAAAGCAGTGTGCTCATGGAGCAGGGTGGCACAGATCAGATTATTAAACAAATACACCAGGCTAGAGATGATGCATCTGTAAAGGCTGTTGTTTTGCGGATAAATAGTCCGGGAGGCAGCGCAGCGGCTTCTCAGGAAGTTGGAGAAGAATTGAAGAAGCTGCGAGCTCAAGGCAAGATCGTAGTAACGTCCATGGCGGATGTTGCTGCTTCTGGCGGATATTGGCTGGCAGCATGTACGGATAAAATTTATGCGAATCCGACTACGATGACAGGCAGCATTGGTGTATATATGCCTTATGCCAACTGGGAAGAGTTATACAAAAAAGTCGGTATTTATCAAGAGAAAATTAAAAGCGGTCCTCACAAAGATATTTTGTCTCCTGAACGGCAAATGACAGATGCAGAACGAGAGATTATTCAAGTTATGGTGGATGATATCTATAATCAATTTGTAGACGTAGTAGCCCAAGGACGCAAGATGGACAAAGAACAGGTGAAGAAACTGGCTGACGGACGTATTTATACAGGTAATCAGGCCAAGCAGCTTGGACTGGTAGATGAATTAGGCAATATGTATGATGCGATTGATGGTGCCAGCCAATTGGCAGGTATTGAAGGGAAGCCAACCATAAAAGAATTTGGCAAGACATCTCCTTGGAACATGGTGTTTGGTCCTAATGAGAAAATAAGTACGCTGCTAGAACAATTTTTATTTCAAAAGGCTGGAAATCAATTGAATCTAGGTGTTCCATTGGAAGCGGCGCCAGAAAAATGGCAGGTGAAATAAATGGGGAATGTCTTCGATGCTTTGTATGATGTTCTATTCCAACCTAAAATAGCAATGCAGATGATTGCTGAGCAGAAAAAAATATCACAGGCTGTGATCGTCTTTTTCCTTAGCTTGGTAATACCCTTATGGGCTTTGTATTTTGGCATGCAGGATGTTGGCATGGCTGCCATGGTTCCCTTTGTCATCGGGTTCAAAATTATCAGCAGTATGCTCATGTGGTTTATGGGAGCTGCTGTATGGCATTTGATTGCTGAATTTCTTGGTGGCAGAGGTTCAGGATTAGGGTTATTTACGACTTTAGGATTTGCTCAGTTTCCACAAGTATTTATTGTTCCTCTGTGGGTAATTGCAGCACTATTACCAGTCAGTTTGAAAAGCATAATGATGGCGGTTGCTGCTTTGACAATCTTTGCTTGGTCATTTTTCTTGACGATAACAGCGATTAGAGAAGTGTATGAATTTTCCACAGCAAAGGCAATGTTGGTTATGATCACTCCGATTTTAGTCATTTTGGTGGTATGTGCAATTGCTTTTACCTTTATCGGCAGTGCCGTAACACAAATGCCCATGTGGTTATAAAGAAAAGATGTGAAGTGCAAACGTATATAGATTGTTAATATGTCAGGAGTGGAATATACAAATTCCATTCCTGGCAATTATCATTTCATATTTAAATTCGACATATTGATAGGAAAGGGTAGGATGAAATGAGAGGTAAATTGATAGTCCTTACGCTCGTCCTAGCATTCCTGCTTGGGGGATGTGCGAGTCAGGTACCGGCGCCAATTGCCGGTCTTAGCGTAGCTGCACCAGAGGAAGTCATGAAATGGGGACTCTCTCAACAATTACAACAAGAGGGATCAGGAAACTCCTACCGAGTGATGGCAGCACAAGATCAAGGGACGATGCTGGAACTGGCGGCAGGAGACCAGGGCAAGATTGAATACTTCCTGGAGATGAAGGCCGATGCGGCAGCCTTTGCGAAGATAAGACTAGAATTTCTGTCTACGCAAGGGGGAGGGCGGATTACTTTTGCAGCTTTAGATAATAAGGGGAATCTTCTTGCAGAAACGGGTTCTATTTTCACAGGGCAGCTGCCTTCTGATTCTACTCATCAAAAGTGGCAGGATAGGCGATATTATAACAATTATCAGGGCGGCTGGATCGAAGAAACTCATTATTTCTCTCAACTGTTAGCTGATTTGCCTCAGGCTGTCTCATCTAATGCAGCCACTTATCGTCTCAGCGTTGAAGTGAGTAAGGGGCAGCATGCACTAATTTCTCAGTTTGCGACAGGCATGGATATTACGAAAGCGGTAGCACTGACTCCTAGTACGCTGCAATACACTGTCAATCAGGGAGATAGGCTTATGATTGAAGCCGATGTGGAAAATAAAAGTCAAGAGATTCTGGAAAATGTGGCAGTGCGCCTTCAGGAGCCTTATGGTTATGGACTAGTCGCAGTAGATCAAGTTATAAAGACGATTGCGCGTTTAGGACCAGGAGAGAAACAGCGTCTTAGTTGGCAGATTCAAGCCCAAAGACCTGATAGCGTAAACTTAAATCAGCCTTGGTTTGTTGGCTTTTCTGTAAATAATGTGCTGCTATCGTCAAAAATCGGAGTGAAGGTAGCGGATACAAGACCGGGAAAAGTTTTTTATGTAATGACCGAAGATTTAGAACCTATAGATGGTGCTGGTTATGCCAAAGCATGGGGGAATGCCAATGGATGGCTGGACCCACAGGAATTTCAGGGACAAATGGTTTATAAAGCGGAAAAACTTAATGAAATAGCCGAAAAGCATGGAGCGAAGTGGACCCATTATATTGCCTGGCCGGCTGTTAAAGCTGCTCAATGGGCTGCAGGTCAGTCCGCCTTGGGTGAGTGGTCTAAGGTAGTAACAGCAATAAGGAACTCCGTCATTCAAGAATCTGGCAAAGGTCATGAATATGGAATTCATATGCATTCCGATTATGATCCGTACCTGCTTAGCAATATGTTGTCTTATAATGCTGAAGTTGACGGCTTTTGGGCCAATCATTTAAAACATGGCTGGGCTCATTCTATAGAACATGAAGGCGATTTTAGTGATTATAACAGCCGAACTGGTATCTTATATCAGTATCAGGCAATCATAGACCAATTGTCGGCCAATTCTTCCCAAGGGCAGTTACTGACAGCCCGGGCAGGTTCTTTTGATTTTGGTAATGGAAGTGCACAAGAGGCCATGAGTACGAATGCATATAAAAAAGTTGGTCTATGGGGATCGAGTGATGCGGATGGTAATGCAGGAGGCATTACCTCAGGTGAATACGGGAGTGAAATTTATTTTGGGGCTGCTGATGATATTAATGCTCCTGCAAAGGACCTTCAAAAGTTAGGGGTCGTGGAGTTTCGCCCCACACCAAAAGAACCCATTGCATATGATAGTCAAAGTGCATTCATCATGAATAAAAAAACAGATCAAGGCATGAACTATTTTACTGGGGGGAGTTCCAATATAAAGCCAGGGGTGCATGCCATTGTCGGCTTCACACATGCTATGTTTATTATGGGACAGACAGATTGGCAAAGCCTTGAAGGAGGGCAGTTCCAAGCGTTAGATGATCATCTAGCCTATATAAAAGAAGCTTATGCCGATAAAGGGTTATTAACCTTTGGAACTGCTAGTGAACTGGTGGCAGATTATTTGGATTATTACACACCACAGTTATTAGCAATATATGGTGAAAGACAATCAGAGGGATTTGGTGTTTCTGAATATAAGATCCGGATGCTGGGGCGGGATATTCCTGTTGATGCCAATCACATCCATAGTGTAACTATGAAATATCCGTTGTATTTACGCAATAGTGCTTATCGAATCAGTATACTGAAAAATGGAAATACGATTTATAGTACTTGGGGGCTGCCTACTCCTTTTAATGATATAATATTTACAGTAGATGATAAAACGGCTGTATATACTGTAAAAATATATCATAATGAATTCGCTGCCAAATTTATAACGCAAATTCGTTCAATTAATGAAAAAATATTCAAAAAAAATTGACAAAAAGTATTTTTTCCCATTATATAGGAGGATATTTTTAGATTTGTGCGAATAAACATATAACATAGAACATAAACGGATATAAAGTAAATAAGGAGAGGCTAAGAATGTCTAATATCAAACATACAGTATTGGTTATTGATGATCAGCCAGGCATTAGAAGATTATTAATGGAAGTTCTAAGCGAAGAAGGGTATGCAGTTCATACAGCAGCTAATGGCTATGAAGGCATACAAAAAGTGAAAGATCTCAAACCTGTCTTGATTTTGATGGACATGAAAATGCCAGGGATGGACGGAATTGAAACACTACGGGAGCTTAAACGATTAAATCAAGCAAATAAAGTGATTATGATGACTGCATATGGTGAGCTGGAATTGGTTAATATCGCCAAGGAATTAGGAGCCTATGCATATATTACCAAACCTTTTGATATTATTGACTTATGTTCTATGATTGCTACTTTGATTTCTGGTAATAATAAGGAATGTGAATTGAAAATTGGATAGTAGCAGGCACCCAAAGAATATTCTTTGGGTGTTTTTTTCTTAGGAAAATAGCAGATTAAACTGTAGTATAAAAAGAATTTGGATAGAAAAACATGGATTTTAGTATTCTTTGCGTTAGAGGGTTTTTTGAATAGAGGCAGGATTTTTTTATTGTTTGGCGAAATGAATAATCGAAAGGGGGATGTATATGATTATCAACACGGTTGCAACACTGGCTTTATATTGCCCGCGTTGTGGAAAATTGCACATGCATGATATTTCAAGGTTCGACCTAAAGAATACGGCTGGCAAAAAGCTGTTTTGCAGTTGTGGTCAAATACAAGCCTCTATTACAAGTGTTGGCGAGCGTCAGTGTTTATTGGATATTCCCTGCGTTTTGTGCCAGCGAAATCATGTAATTTGTCTTGAGCATAATCGTTTTTGGCATGCAACCATGGATAAAATATATTGTGTGCAGGAAAATTTTGAATTGGGATTTATTGGGAAACGACAAGCCATATCTGAAACCATTGACAAGTATAAAATAGAGTTTGAAAAAATGTCCTTGGGCATGGATATTGATGAATATGATGACTATATTCAAAATCCTCAGGTCATGTTTGAAACGTTAAATAAAATACATGACATTGCCGAAAAGGGAAAAGTGTATTGCCGCTGCGGCAGTAATGCAATAGGTGCTGAAGTATTGCCAGAAGGTATTGAATTAGAATGTGGGCAATGTGGCGGCTATCTTATAATTCCAGCGCAAAGTGAAAAAGATTTAGCGTATGTTGAAGGATTAGAATCCATTGAAATCATTCCTCCCCGGCGCTCACATCGGAAACATTAATAATTGGCATTGCATCATCAATCATTTACGCGTTGAAGCAGATATTTGGTTCCAATCAGCAATTCGTAAGACTTGGCATACGCCGGGTCTTCTTTATTGCTTATTCATAGAACAATAGATTATAGGAAAAGGGGATGCTACAAAATGGATCGTGAACTCGCATTGGAATTTGTTCGTGTTACAGAAGCAGCTGCTATTGCTTCAGGACGCTGGATGGGAAAAGGTGAAAAGAATTTAGCAGATCAGGCAGCTGTTGATGCAATGAGAACTGCTTTTGATAGTGTTAATATCAATGGTAAGGTTGTTATCGGGGAAGGAGAAATGGATGAAGCTCCGATGCTCTATATTGGGGAAGCAGTAGGTGGCGGCGGTCTGGATGTGGACATTGCTGTGGATCCTCTCGAAGGAACGAATCTTATTGCAAAAGGCTTGCCAGGCGCGATTGCTGTTTTGGCAATTGCCTCTCGCGGTGGCTTACTCCATGCGCCTGACATGTACATGGACAAAATTGTTGTTGGTCCAAAGGCAGCAGGTAAAGTCAATATTAATGCCACAGTTACGGAAAACCTTAAGGCCGTAGCCACTGCTTTGGAACGTAAGGTAGAAGATTTAACGGTAGTCATTTTAGATCGGGATCGTCATGAAGGCATTATTGCCGAAGCGCGTAAGGCTGGCGCACGAATTAAGCTGATTACAGATGGTGATGTATCTCCTGCTATTAATGTATGCATTGAAGGTACAGGCGTTCATATGATGATTGGTGTAGGCGGTGCACCAGAAGGTGTAATTGCTGCTGCGGCAGTTAAGTGTCTTGGCGGTGATATGCAAGGTATTCTTCGTCCGGAGAATGAACAAGAGATTGCTCGGGCTAAATCAATGGGTATCACCGATATTCATAAAGTATTAACGATTGATGATTTGGTGAAAGGCGATGATGCATTCTTTGCTGCAACAGCTATTACCCAAGGTGATTTGTTAAATGGCGTACGTTATTTTGGCGGCGGGGCTCGTACTCACTCTATTGTAATGCGCTATAAAACAGGTACGGTACGTTTTGTAGATGCGATTCATAAATTTGAGCGGAAATCAATGGCGATTAAACGCACATAATGTAAGGCTTTAGCGGGAAGGCGAGTTTCCGAATTTCATACCCAAATAGACTTGCCTTAGGGCAAGTCTATTTGGCATAATAGGCAAATAATGCATAAATACTTTCATTGCTGTTTATGATATATTATGTGAAGAGAATATGAGAAGCTACAATATTACTAGGTTTTTATAAAAAGCGGAGGCGATGCAGTGAATTTGATTTGGCTAAAACAACAACCGAAGTTCTTATATACACTGGCTGTCCTATTTGGAATTGGAGCATTGTTTTTTGGAGCAATGCATATTCAAAAAGGAGTACCAGAAGAAAAAGTAGAGGTAACGCAAAATTTAAATTCTGAATCTACACCTGAGACTGTTGAAACCGTTCCGAAGAAGACGATGCACACCGTAAAAGATGGTGAGACATTAAGTACGATTGCTGAACAATACGGGATTGATGTGGATACGTTAGAAGGTGCAAATCCAGATCTGAATGTTGATATTCATCCAGGAGACCAATTGGTAATTTTGCCTCAAAAGGGTGCATTGCACACTGCTGGTACGGGGGATACATTATGGTGGATCGCTAATGCCTACCATGTTGAGGTCGCTGCGATATTGCAGGCGAATGGCAAGGTAAATGAAGACTTATCCATTGGTGAAAGTTTGTTTATACCAGGTGGTAAAAAACCGAAGGAAACAGAACGATTATTGGCGCGGGCAGAAACCACAGTGTCGCGTAGCAGCGGCAATCGTTTTAGCTGGCCGACAGAAGGAGAACTGACTTCTGGATTTGGACATCGCTGGGGAAGAAATCACGATGGAATTGACCTGGCTAATGATATTGGTACTCCTGTGCGGGCTGCTCGATCTGGGCGGGTAAGTTATGCTGGCTGGTCTAGCGGATATGGCCGTGTTGTCATGATTGAACATGAGCAGGGGTATACCACTGTTTACGGTCATTTAAATGAATCCTTTGTATCAGAAGGACAATATGTTAAAATTGGACAACGTATAGCAGCTATGGGGAATACAGGATATTCTACAGGACCTCACCTGCATTTTGAAGTACGAAAAAATGGCACACCAATCAATCCATATAATGTGCTGCCATAATAGAGTCTAATGTTTGCTAACATTTAAATAATGGATTGTAAAAATAGCTAGGGGCGATAAAAATGCTCTTGGCTATTTTGTTATGACAAATCTATAGTCATTTGCCTCACTCTGCTTACAACGGCAATTAAGTGAAATAGTACGTCTGGAAGAGATAAATGAAGAAAAATGCTTTTAAATTTCACAAAAGCATTAATTTAACGCTTTTAAATTTTACCGAACTAAAGTATAATGTAAAACATAGGTTAATTATATGGAGTGGGGGATTTATAGATGAAGAAAATAGTTGCGTTGGTATTATTACTTATGATGGCAGGTATGGCTCTGACAGGATGCGGCAGTGCTGATACCAAGGGAACAGCAAAGAAGAAAATTGTAATAGGTTTGGATGATAGTTTTCCTCCTATGGGATTTCGAGATGAAAAAAATAATATCGTTGGTTTTGATATAGATATGGCAAAGGAAGCTGCTAAGAAACTTGACATGGAAGTGGAATTTAAGCCAATTGACTGGAGCAGTAAAGAAGCAGAATTAAGTGCTAAGCGGATTGATGCTTTGTGGAATGGTATGAATATCACTGAAGAACGGAAAAAAAATGTATTATTTAGTGATCCTTATATGGAAAGTAAACAACTGATTTTTGTACTTGCAGGATCTCCAATCAAAAGTGCAGCTGATTTAAGAGGAAAAATCGTAGGTGTGCAGCAAGCCAGTATTGGTGAAGAAGAAGTTTTAAAAGATGTACAATTAAAGAACTCTTTAAAAGATCTCAAAGTATATCCAGACTTTATCGCTTCTTTCATGGATCTTAATACAGGCAGAGTTGATGCGGTTGTTACAGATGAAATACTTGGCAGATATTATATGTCTAAGGAAAAAGATAAATACGTAGCCATTGAGCAACCTATTGGTGAAGTCGGTATATACGGTATCGGATTCAGAAAAGAAGATACAGACCTTCGAGATAAAATGCAGAAGGCACTAAATGAAATGAAAAAAGAAGGAACATCTGCTAAAATATCGCAGAAATGGTTTGGCTCAGATATCATCAAGTAACAATAAAAGGCTAATGGTTGATGCCATTAGCCTTTTATATTTAAAGGGAATGTTGAACATAGGATGTCTAGATTTTTCTTACGGAATCATTCAATGAGATATGATATAATAAAGGCTGTATTTTTAAAAGTCAAGAAAGAGGAGAAGATGAATGGAAAAATTAATAACCATGATGGGACCTATGCTGGATGGAGTCAATGTGACACTACAGATGTTCTTTATTACCTTAGTGCTTTCATTGCCTTTAGGCTTGCTTTTGTCATTGGCGCGTATATCGAAATACAAACCGATTAGCTTTTTAGTAGAGACATACATATGGTTGATGCGGGGTACACCCCTTATGCTCCAGCTATTATTTGTATATTATGCGTTACCTTTAGTGCCTTATATCGGCGTTAAGTTACCGGATTTTTCGGCAGCTATTTTGGCATTCGTACTTAATTATGCAGCTTACTTTGCAGAAATTTTTCGTGGCGGAATACAATCGATTGAACGGGGACAATACGAGGCCAGTAAAGTACTGGGTATGACATATGTGCAGACGATGAGGCGAATCATACTTCCTCAGGTCTTAAAAAGAGTAGTACCGCCCATTAGTAATGAGACGATTACACTTGTGAAAGACACATCTCTTATCTATGTTCTTGCCATGAATGATTTGCTTAGAACTGCTAGAACCATCGTACAGCGAGAGTTTGATATGACTCCCTTTGTCATTGCGGCTATATTTTATTTGGCAATGACCCTAGTTTTAACATGGGGATTTAATAAATTGGAAGAGCGCTATGCAGCATATGATGAGTAGGAGTGAGTTGTTATGAATATGTTACGTTTAAAAAACATTTATAAAAAATTTAATCATCTAGAAGTTCTAAAAGGCATCAGCCTTGAAGTCGCGCAAGGAGAGGTTGTGGCTATTATTGGACCTTCCGGATCTGGTAAAAGTACTCTTCTTAGGTGTTTAAACCGATTGGAAATCATTGATCAGGGAACCATTGAAATTGAGGGGGAAATTCTTGCCACCCAAGATGCCGAGGGGAAATGTCAGTATGTTTCGGAGCAGAAAGCTCGGGAAATTTGCTTTAAAATGGGTATGGTATTTCAGCAGTTTAATTTATTTCCTCATATGACAGTAATTGATAATATTATTGAAGCACCGATGCTGGTGAAAGGAATTAAAAAAGAAATTATTATTCCCGAAGCGGAAGAACTGCTTAAAAAGGTAGGACTATTTGAAAAAAAGAATAGCTATCCATCAAGATTGTCAGGCGGTCAAAAACAGCGGGTTGCGATTGCAAGAGCTTTAGCGATGAAGCCTGATATTATGCTGTTTGATGAACCCACATCCGCTCTTGATCCAGAGTTAACCGGAGAAGTATTAAAAGCTATGCGTCAGCTTGCCTTAGAACATATGACAATGATCGTTGTAACCCATGAAATGGCCTTTGCCCGAGAAGTGGCTCAACGTGTTATTTTTATGGATAATGGCGATATTGTGGAAGAAGGTACACCGGAACAGATCTTTAACAGTCCGCGGCAGCCACGTACACAAGCATTTTTAAAGAGTATGCTATAAGAAACTTAACCTGTTTCCAGACTCTCATCTTTAACATTGGAGCCATTCGTACATAGTTGTAAAAGCAGTATACTGCCAATAACCAAAAGCCCTCCTAAACTTTGAAGGAATGTAAGAGCTTCTCCCAGTATTAACACTGAGAGTAAGACTGTCAGGACTGGTTCAGCAGTGCTAATGATTGAAGCATTAGCTGCTCCGATTTTGGTAATGCCAGCAAAAAATCCCAAAATACCTAAAATAGTCCCGAAAACAGCCGTTCCTGCTAACGCCAGCCAGCCGTCGAGAGGAAGCGTTGCCAAGATAAGCTGACCTGTAGTAATGCTGTAAGCAGCAAAAGCAAAGGCTGCAGCGGAAGATACATAGGCCGTGGCAACTAATGCGTGAACATCTTTTAGCACTCGATTACCAATGAGAATATAACAAGAATATATAATGGCACTGCTTAAGCCCAGCAGGATGCCTACTTGGCTAAGACCAGTAAATGAGACGCCTAGAATAAAAAAAAGACCTAGTAAGCAAATAGCCAGAGAGGCACCTTTCTGCCAGCTAAATTCTTCATCGCCGATCAGGAAAGAAAGAACGCTCACGATCGTAGGATAGGTAAAGAGCAGCATTTCAGATAGGGAGGCAGGCAGGTATTGCAAGGAAGCTGCAAATGCTAAAGACATAGTGCCGTAGCCCAGTGCTCCCATTAGACAGAGCTTAATTATCGTTCTGGCTGGAATCCGAGGCGAAATTTTTAAAAAATGTAATAACGGCCATAGGCATAAGGATGCCAAAACAAAACGCAGGGTGAGTATAGTAAGGGTATTAGCACCTGCGCCATAGGCGAGTTTAATAAAAATTGCCAAAGTGCTAAAGCCCGCAGCCGATGATAAGACTAATAAAGCACCTACATGTTGTTGACTCAGTGGAATCATCTCCTTTGTTCTGTAGTATATTCCTGCCTATAAAAGTAATTTCCTGCGAGTTTATGTTTGATTTATTACAGAAATTTTTATTTTGTTACATCCTATTCCGCCGCGTTAAAAAATTGAGTATGTAAATTTATTATTAAAAGGCAATTGCTGAGCCTAGCGATCTTATAAAAATGGTAATACTTATAGTTGGTAGATTGATTGATTATATGATATAATAAGTACATAATGATACACAGGAGAGTTGTGTGTGTTGAAGCGTACACCCATAGTTTCCGAGTCATTATCATGCAATGTTGAAATCGGGGGCGTAATGGTTTCGACAGGGGTTGTTGTGGCATGGGTAGCGAGCCGGGATTCCATCAGCCCGCAATACGGTGGAAAAACAATAATTGAAAACAACGAATACGCTTTAGCAGCTTAATGCTAACGTTCTACCGTCTCCCCTCCTGCGGAGAAGGATAGGACGTCACGATGCAGGATACCTGAGGTCTAATTCTCCGCGGACCGACTGGGAAATTTTAAAGAGATAGCACCAGCGAAGCTCGTCTGTAAGCGTCAATGGAGCGAATGTTAAAGTACAGAATGCGCTCGGAGAAGCCCATGTAGTAATGCCTTTGGACAGGAGTTCGATTCTCCTCGCCTCCACCATGTAAATCCGGATTTTTTTACAGAAATAGTAAAAAGCTATTTGTCTAGTAATGGACAAATAGCTTTTTTAGCGTTTATGATTAGTTGGGGAGAACCGTATCATTGGTAACGGCGAAAAACTAACTGTATCTAATAAAATATAAAAATAGCCAAAGTTCCTGCAGAATGTTCTAATAACTTGCAGGAACTTTATATTTTTATGGTAAATTTATTAGTTGTGAAGCTTAATAGGACGTTTAGACTCGAAAAACCGTTCCTAGAGTCTACTGTTGCAACTTTTAATGAGAGTTTTGTTAGGAATGGGATTTTACAATGTTAGTTGTAAAATCCCATTTTATATAGGGGAGGTAGCCAAGATGCCTGTTACATTGGACGGTAAATTAGTAATCGCGATATCTTCTCAGGCACTTTTTGATTTAGATGACAGTAATAAAATTTTTGAGGAAAAGGCGAAGATGAGTATACAGCGTGTCAGATAGAGCACGAAAATGATGTACAGGGGGTAGCCTTTCCGTTAATAAAGCGTCTATTGGAACTTCGTAATCCGGAAATAAATGAGGACATGGTTGAAATTATTCTAGTTTCTAAGAGTGCTCCAAATACTGGACTCAGAGTTTTAAATTCCATAGAATCTCATCAGTTGAATATTACACGTGCGACTTTTTCTCGGGGGAGAACACCTTATAAATATTTAAAGCATTTAATGTAGACTTATATTAAAGATTAGGGGTGAATAAATTGGATTTGAACTCAATGGAGACTATGTTTTTAAATGATTGGGGTCAACATGATTTTTCGACGTGGAATGAATCTGACATAAGAGAAGACTTTATTGCTCCCTTATTAAGAATACTTGGCTATAGTAAGGGGACAGTAAATGAAATAATTCGAGAACCACATTTAAAGTTAAGTAAACCGTTTCACCGAGTGGGAAGAAAACATATTTCTATAGATTATGTACCTACTATACGACTAAAATCTTTTTGGATAATTGAGGCCAAGCCGGGAAATAGGAAAAATATGGATTATGGAGATTTATTACAGGCTCATCTTTATGCAATCCACCCTGAAATACAGGCTCGTGTTATTGTATTAATTAATGGATGGGAAATTAGGGTTTATGATGTTTTAAGCATTGAGGATTGGAATCAGCCATTACTAATTTGCACACAGGAAAACTGCAAAGAAAAATTTGAGGAATTGAAAAAGATTATAAGCGCCCCCAACATGCTCAGTTATCAAAGATCACGCTTGTTAGAAATCGCACGAAACACTTTTTCAGTAGAGATAGATGAGCAGCAAATTAAAACCTTCCAATCAGATGTGAATAAATTAGTTGCGGAATGTGCGCCAATAGTGCACCAAAACGCTAAACAATTACAGATTATGGCCTGGAAACAAGCCGAGAAAGAAGAAATAGAACAGCTAAGAAACACAAAAGAAAAATTGTTACTCGTTCATATGGATATTCCTACAGATGCACGTCTTGTATCCGCACAAGAGTATCTTCGACGGATTATTGAAGGAAATGACAGTGAGAGAATAAGACTGATTGATTTATTAACGATGAATTTTCGAGCAAGACCACATGCAATATTTCGAGTAAACTGTGTTTATATTTTACTTGTATTGATATCTAGGAATATTGAAATTGGACCATCACTATATTCGCGTAGTGTAAAAGAGAGTTTTGAAGAATTGGTATTAGCGAATGTCTCATATTGGACCCTTAGTGATTTGAGTAATTCGTTATGCCATTTAGATAATATATCATTCCGATTGGCAAAAAAAATAGGAATGAAATTTGCTATGGATCATTTGGCAAAGCGTGTAGGTGACTTGCAAAATACGCTGTCTGTAGAAGATTTATTAAGACAGAGGCCAACAGTAGCAAGGCACATGTGTGGCTTTATTGGTCTATTAGGTGAAAATTTCTGGCGGGAATTTTGTTCTTTATCTAAGGCGGAAGAAATTTGGAATGGGATTTGGTTGTATGAAAAAATAGAAAACTTCATTGATCAGTTACCAGATAAGAAATATCCAGATGGAGACTCTGATTTATTATGGTTTGATTACTATGGCAGAGGGTTTGATATGTTGTTATTGGGCACATGGGATGTACTACATAATTCTGTTAATGCAATGGCGGAAAAAAATATAAGACAAGAAATATTAGATTTTGCAAAATTAGAGAGAGAGCAGGTTCTTAGTATTATCCCAAGAGCGAAAGAATGTCCAGACGGCTGGCATCCTGATTCAGAACAACTGCGTAATATTATGGATCGATACCTAAATCTCAGATAATAGTTGCATCATTGTATTGGGAAAAGGTTTATGTGACAGTTTCACCCGTCTATTGCTGGACAAAATGCGGCAGCAGCAACACTTAACCCTTCGATTTCGAGGGTTTTGGAGTTTTAAAATTCCCTCTTAGCGAAAGGAGGATTTGCGTCATGAGTAAAAAGAAACATAAGCAAAGATTAGTTAAAGCTGATGATTATTATAATGACGGTCTATTTGAACTTGCTCGATGTGGTAAGGTTGTGTCTATGCGCAATCTAAGTACACCTGAACAGCACGCCCAAATGCAAGCGTTTTATAAAGACGAATACCCGAAAGTTAAAGGACGCATAGATGAGAAGGTCAAAAAAATAAAAGAAGAAATATCTGTATGTGATCCTTTAATGATACTTAAATTCACTAAAGACATGGCTATGCTGTCCCATTTGAATAAGTTTTCTGAGCTTGATTATACGAGCGAAGAAAATATGGTTATCAGGGCTCAGGAATATATCCAAAGCATTTTGGTCTCAACAGAAAACCATTTTGATGATACTGAATCCAAAGAAGAACAGGAGAAACGATGGCATTCAATTCACGCGGACATAGAAGATTTGTATAAAGAGTTCGTATATTTTTATCATTATTGGTCGGTATATAGAGAAGATTCCGGCGAGATTTCTGATGAGATGATGCGCTACATCGTAGAATCTCAGATGCTCTATTTCGTCAGAGGGAAGCGATATCAAGCATTTGAACTTGAGCCACTCAAAAAACTTTTGCCGCCGCATAATGATGTACTTGTGGAATTGTTTGGTGTTACAACTGAGCAAATAATTGAAGGACTTGAAAAACTTGAATATTCTATGTCACAGGGTTTAGCGGATGCTTGGATGGACATGGGGAAGAAGTTCGATGAGCTATTTGAAACAGTTGATTTGGAATTAGACTCCGAAGCAGCAAGTGATGAGGCGCGAAATGTAATGAATCCCATAGTTGAAAAAATATTCGGCGAAGCTTTAAATAACATTTCTCACGTTACCGGATGGGATGCAAGACTGATTGATGCTTTGTCTTTTGGCATTGGAGAATATAAAACCTTCTTTGACGACTCAGAGTTTTCGGGCTGGCCGATCATGGAACTGCCGACCAAGAAGAAACCGTTTATAAAGATAAATGGAATCTCATACGGATTTGATTATTATTCTTTATTCGATAATTTTTATCGAGCATTACAGAAGGCAATCTTCCGATTGAAACCTGAGTATGTTGATAAATGGAGTAAGCGCCAGAACATAGCCAGCGAAGACATGGTTAAGGCGCTATTTTTGAATCTGCTGCCTGGAGCAACGGCTTTTACAGGAAATTACTATCCTGCAGGTAGTTCCTTAAAGAAGATGAACGAAAATGACTTGCTTATTACATATGAAAATTATCTGTTTATCATCGAAGTAAAAGCGGGCTCCTTCCCCCAGACGCCACCGATCCGTGACTTCGACGCCCATATCAAAGCATATACAAAACTCGCCCAAGAAGCTGATGCTCAATGCAGCCGAACTATAAGGTACATAAATGAGCATCAGCCTGCTCTATTCTACGACGCTGAAAAACACAAGAAATTTGATATCAGTAGACTCTCGGATTACAAAGAAGTCTATTCATTTTCTTTAACCGTTGATAATTTTAACGAATTTGCAGCAAGAGCGGAAAAGCTGAACTTTATCACGCTCTCGAGTAAAACAATTGTAATTTCGTATGATGATTTATTGTTGTACGAAAACTATTTTGACTCGCCTATAAATTTTCTACATTTTTTGAAGCAGCGGAAGATTGCTATAGATATTCCTCAAATTGCAATGAGAGATGAACTTGATCACTTAGGCATGTACATTAAACACAACATGTACTCGATTACAGCATCTGAATTCCCAGCAGAGCACATGGTAAATTGGCATGGTTATAGAGAAGAGTTGGATAACTATTTCTGCAGATTATATCTGCCAGAGCTAAAGCCAACAAAGCCTAAGCAGGACATGCCTAATGAAATAACAGAAATAATCCGGCTGTTAGAACGAGGGACAGACGAAAATAGGATTGATACGGCACATTTCCTCTTAAACTTGTCCTCAGAAGCCAAAGACGATTTTTGCAAAGCAATTCATCATGCGTTGCGAAGACAGCCTGAAATCGGCAGAATGCTTGTAACGTCTGCCTTCGGGGAAATCAAGTATTGCCTATTCGTTGCTTCCCCTGGAATCAAAGTCATGAATACATTAGAACGCCAGGATTATGTATTGTCTACAATTTTTAGCGATGAATCAATGCCAATCATGTGGATTGACCTTGACTATGATAAGGATGGTAAGCTGCTCGGTGCGAAGGGAAAACAATGCAGTTATAATGACATTCCGGCTGGTGATATTGACCGCTTAAAAGTACTGAGCGTCAAATATGCAAAAAGCAGGATAGAAAGCTTTAAGCGCCAATATCATAGAAAAGTTGACAGAAATGATCCTTGCCCTTGCGGGAGTGGCAAAAAATATAAGAAATGTTGTATACAATACGAATAATTGAGGAAGTGGTACGAGATGAAAAAAGAGACTGTATTAAATGAAATAATAAAGTACTATATAAAATCTCGTGATTTCAATGGCTTGCCGGTTTATAATATGAAATAGTATAATTATAACATTTTGTGCGAATTGATTGATGAAGGACTTATAGAAGTACTCTCGGAAAAAGAAGTCATAAATCCGCATATAAAAGGGTTTAATTATCATATTCCTTTGGAGCGGCAGAAAGAAAATATATCTACGAAGACGAGTTATTCAGTGCTTTATCCAACGAGAAAGGCACTTGAATCTGTCCCATTAGATTATACTAAGCCATATTCGGTATTGATACAGAAAGGCGAAGAACAATTTAAAATCATCTATTTTAATATTGAAATATTAGAAAGATATGTTAACAACCCAAAGTTCGTGATAATGGATAATGGGTATCGTGGCAATATTTATGTGAAGGATGAATATATAGATGACAAAACTATTGAGGATGAATATATCAAAAACTATGGGATGGCTTATATAGATGTCAAACATCTTGAACGTGCTGTAGGTGTCTTCGTTTGTGATTTGGCAAAGTTATCTTCTCAAAAACAGATGTTATGGAAGGGGTTTGAACTTCCGAATCAGCAAAAATGTAAGATAAATTCTGGATTTGTTGATAACTTAATAAAAGGTAAATGGGTCATGGAAACATGGATTTTTCATGCCCTAATTGAAGAAATGAAAGTTATAAATGAACAGTGTGAACACATGGGAATCCCTAAGTTATTTAATAAAACTTTTGGAACCCATTATTTTGAGATGCCAGAGGGATTTCGGAATATACTTTTGCCAACTCTAAAAAATTATTATGATTTTGTTCTCGTGTTTGAAAAAATCATCGTTCATAATATTTCTTATAAAACATTTCAGAAAGATACTCTACATATACAGGGTATTGACCGCAAGGATGAATTAGGTAAAGATAAGGGGAGCCTCGTGATGCTTGAAGAATGGCTAGGTAAAAACATCCGAACCCAAGAAAATATCACAGATTTAATCATTAAGCCATTAAAAACCATAAGAAATATTCGTCAAAAGCCAGCGCATGAATTAACTTCCAATCAATATGATGTCACACTATATCAGGAGCAGTTTGATTTAATAAATGATACATACACAGCAATCAGAGCTATAAGGTTGTTTTTTTCCAATCACCCTTTAGTAAAGGACGTAAAAGTTCCCGAATATTTGGTTTCTGGAAAGGGCATTGTGAATTATTAGAAATTTATAAGTCAGTCAGATCTGGTAGACTCAAGCGAAGCCGTCTCCGCGAGTCATTCGCGGGTTGTTCAATGGTCGCAATGGAGAGAGTGAGGTGGATCAAATGCAAAGCAGCGAAAAGAGAGTTGTATTTAATCAGCTTGTAACACAAATTCATTTATGTAAGATGTGCCCTAGATTAGCAGGGCGCACTAGAGTCTTTTCCGATAAAAATGGATCACTTGATGCGAAAGTGCTTTTTGTAGCGGAGGCACCTGGGCGGCTGGGAGCCGACCAAACGGGCATTCCTCTTTATGGGGATCAGACTGGGCGCAACTTCGATGTACTTCTTTCATCAATATGCTGGGAACGAGCAGAAGTCTTTGTCACCAATGCGCTCCTTTGCAATCCACGAAGTGAATCGGGCAATAATGACAAGCCTCAAATGGCTGAAATACGGAATTGTGTGCGATTTCTTGAAAAAACTATTGATATCGTTGCACCACGTATTATTGTTCCACTAGGAGTAAAATCCCTTGACGCTCTCGCCATCATTGAGGAGCACAACATAGAGTTGAGGAGACACGTCGGACAGGACTTTGCTTGGCGTGGAATTCGTTTGGTACCTTTGTATCATCCAAGTCCGAAAGTATGCAATATCCATCGCAGTTTGAATTTGCAACAGGATGACTTCCGGCGACTCAGTGATCTGTTGATTAATATGTAGAGTGTTTTTATTGCAGGGCGATGAGGGCATCGTCATTACCTGTAGATTTTTCTCCGTTAGAGATGATACGCAGAACCGTATCACTGGTAATGGCGAAAAAGAAGAACTCCTGTCAAATTCTTGATAATTTAGCAGGAGTTCTATGTGTATTTAGGGAATAGAGATAGTGATAATTTGTTTGGATTCAGAGAAAACGGTGAGCCAAAGATCAGCCGCCTGACTCGCATAGAATATTGGCATTTTGCTCGGTTTGTTTAAAGTTGAATTTTTATATTGTGATGTTAGGGGGAGAGCGCGATATGCAGGAAAACACTGAATATAATATTATCACTGAAAAAATGGAGTTAACGGATTATATTCTTTATCTACAATATAAACAGGCAGTACAGGAAATCATCATTAAAAACGACAATGCTTTGTTTGATGTATGGGATAATGGTGGAATTAGAGTAGGCGGCGATGAATTCACAAATGATGAATTTTATAAATTGCTTGCATCCGTTGGAATGCAATTTTCTTGTAATGGAGTCGTTTTTGAATATAAAGATAATATGTTTATAAGTCAGGAACCTATTTCGATTAAAGAGGAAATAATAAGTGCCATAATTAGTTTTTAACAAAAGGGCTGTAGCAGTAAGCTGATATGCTATTCGTCAACCTAACGGAGTTATCACCACTGAAACATGTTCAATTCTAGCGTATAGTTTTCTACAAAAAAATGAAAATAGGAAGCCGCGATTTTGCTACCTTTGTGGGTAGAGATCGTGGTTTTTTATTGATTTTAATAGGATTCTTGCCTCCACCTTATTTGGTTAAATTTATTTTAAGTGATAGAAAAGTAGCTAGTTGTCCAATGGAGGACAACTAGCTACTTTTTTGTGTTCCACCACTATGGACTCTCCAATATTGGTGGTATGCGTGAGTTGATAATGTTCAGTTATATATTAAATGCATTCTTTTAAATACATTTAATATATTTACTCTCCTTTTTTGCTAACTTTGAAATTGAGGTTAACATTAGCGGAGGATGCGAAAGTTTGAATTTCTTCTATCGTCGCAGCTAACTTGTTATTGTCTGGGATGACTACTAGAACTGTGCGTTCATCTGAAATTGTGCCGAGTATCTTATTCTTAGTTAATTTCTTATTTGAGGGATCTTTCATTACGAAGAGCCTCTCCAACGCAGAGGCTACTGCTCTGCCTGTCCCATTGTATGTCTTAATGGCTAATAGTTGAACAGGACTAGTCAAGCTTATTGTTTGGTTTGCAATTAGAGATTTCAGCCTTTTGACGCGATTGTTGTATAGTTCATCGTCTGGGTCTGTTAAAGTCCATGCAGTTCCTTTTTTTTGATAACCAAGAGCAACTAGGTCACGTTGTAAGGTGGATTTGCCTATTACGTAGCTAAGTTTGGGGTTGAGTTCTGCCAAAATTGCTTGTAAGCTGCGATTTGGATTTTCAGCTAATAGCTCGTGGACTATATTTCGTCGATTTTCCCGTTCAAGTTTATTAGAATCGTCGCATGAGTGATCGAATTTCTCGCTTGTCATTGAAGATTTCCCCCTAAATAAAAAATATAGAGTGTTGATTCATGGGAAATCGCTCGATAGAGTGGGATAGTAAGAAACTGTAAGTAAGGAGGAAAGCCTCACCGTTACTGAGGTTAAAGGAAGAAAGACAAAATAGCTATCCCATGAAAAAATAAGGTAAAAGGGCTATTCACGGCCTGTATATGACGTAATGAATTATAGAGTAAATGGATTTCCCAATAGTAGTATAACTGTTTACCTTGATGAAATCAAGGTGTATACTTACGATGTTGGCGGGAAATTCCCGATAAAACATGGGAATTGCCTGGGAAGGAATTAAGCAATTAAGGAAGGGGAGTGTTCGTCATGCAAGTTTGATTAAGAAGCTAAAACTTTCGTTTTTCTCGTTAGGAATACATAATATTAAAAATAACAGGAGGATTCAGAACATGACTACAGCAGTAATATTTGAAATCTTAAGTCAAAAATGCGAAATATTTACCAAGGATTTGGAAAAGTATCAAAATGGAACTTTAGAGGAAAAATTAGAATTTAGTTGGGCGACTCTATTTGTAAACTCTGGGTATGATGAAGCAGCAAGAGAGTTCGTGAAGTATAGTTTTCACGAAACTGCTCTCGATGGTTTTGAAAGTGAACTTGAAGCAATTAA
>CAMKSY010000008.1 GCA_946415545.1 uncultured Pelosinus sp.
AGATTGAATAAAATTTAAATACTGAAGCGACAAAAACTTTACTTATAGCATTACTTTGATCCACAGACAGGATCGGATATGATCATTACGACTATTTTAACAATCTTTCCTAAAATAAAGTAAAGCGTCCTGTGATCAAATCACAGGACGCTTTACTTTATTTTTTCATAGTAGCCGCAGTTTTGATGAGAGCGGTCACTAATTCCGCACTATTATACAAGTCAATTTCTTTAATATATTCATCCTTAGTATGTACTTTATTCATACCTACGCCTAATACGGCTGTAGGTACACCATAATTATTAAAGAAATTCGCATCACTACCGCCTCCAGTAGCTTTAATTTCCGGAATAAGGCTGATACTCTCAGCAGCCTTCACTGCCAATGTTACTACAGGATCTGTTTCTGATAAAACATAGGGGCCATAAGCAGTCTCTACCTTAACCTCGGCTTGAGCTCCGTTAGCAGTTGCCACTTGCTCAAAGGTTTCCTTCATATGAAGAGTCTGATCTTCCAATTTTTTCATATTCCTGCTGCGAGCTTCACATTTTACCTCTACTAAATCAGGCACGATATTTGTCGCAATACCACCACTGATAATCCCTGCATTAGAGGTTGTCTCAAAATCAATACGTCCAATTTGCATCCCTGCTAACGCTTTACCAGCCACTACAATGGCATTAATCCCCTCTTCTGGTGCCACGCCTGCATGAGCCTTTCTGCCATGAATCAACGCTGTAATGCTATTTTGACCAGGAGCCATTGTAATAATTTCACCAGGTCCGCCACTAGAATCAAGAGCATATCCAAAATCAGCTTTTAACGCAGCAGGATCAATCGCCTTCGCACCATTTAAGCCTCCTTCTTCTGCTACGGTAAATACAACTTGAATAGGACCATGAGAAATTTGTTCTTCATTCACAATGCGCAGTGCTTCTAAAATTGCTACAACTCCAGCTTTGTCATCAGCACCAAGAATCGTATCACCCACGGATGTAATCACACCATCCTTAAGCTGGGGTTCTATCCCCCCACAAGGTTCAACACAGTCCATATGGGCGCTGAGCATCAGCGTAGGTGCCCCCTGTATGGTTCCCGCTTTATAAGCAATCACATTGCCGCAGTTGCCGCCAATGATTTCTCCAACCTGATCTTCAGTCACCTCCAACCCTAACTGCGCTAAACGAGCCTTTAGGACATCTGCAACTTCACGTTCTTCCCGAGTGGAACATTTAATCTTTACCAGTTCAAAAAATTCCGCCAACACACGCTCTTTATTAACCATCACCAAACCTCCTACAATTTAGCTTAAAAATATTGTATCCATAGAACATTTCCTCATACTATAATCTAATTCTTACTTTGCAATTGTATTCCTGCTTTAAATAAATAAAAAGATATCTTTCCCTATAATCTATAAAGTCAGTAGACATACTAGACTAAGAAAGAAATAAAGTAAAGGAAGATATCAATGGACAAAACCATCGCATTGCAAGGAAACAATCAAGAACTAACCCTTTTGCTGCAGCAGCAGGGCTATACTGTCATCGACATGTACCAAGCCCATCTGCAAAAAGAGTTTGTCGATGCATATTTATATACAACCTATCATCCTGCTGCTCTCACGTATCATAGTGTAGCCGACTCAGAAGATAGTATGCTAGATTTCGAAGACCAATCTACTTTATATCCCGCCACTCTCATGCTGAATATTACCAACTTAACACCTAAGCAGATACTTCTCACCTTAGAACGGCAGCTGCAAGTCCACTAGATCATACGCTTTACTTCGGTTCCTTTCCATTGATTAATCTCCCTTTGGTCACAATGCCTGGGCCAAATCGATTCCTCAATGTATCAATGGTTTGATACATAGCTGCACGCTTATCTTCCTGCTGATTAAACAAAGACAGCTGACCACCGCCAGACTGGAGATTGGAAACAGTGAGTCCCAGCAACCGTATTCCTTCTCCCATGGGTATCTGATGACAAATTTCCATGGCAACCTTATAAAGATCATCATCAAACTGAGTATAGTCTAACAAAGTCTTACTGCGAGTAATAGTTTTAAAAGAAGCAAAACGCACTTTGATGGTGATGGTTTTCCCACTATAGTTATACCTTCTGAGCCGCCAGCCGACTTTCTCCGCCAAAGCCAATAATTCGGTTTCAATTTGAGATACAGTAATGATGTCAACAGGAAAAGTAAGTTCATTGCCGATGGACTTAGGCTCAAGATCTGCCACTACTGGCCGATCATCCTGACCATGCGCCAATGCATGGATCTTATATGCCATCTGCCCACAATGCTTTACTAATAACGCCACATTGGTCTGAGCCAACTGACCGATGGTATAAATTCCTAAGTTTTTCAAAACCTGAGCCATGGATTTACCAACTCCCCACATGGAAGCAATTGGAATATTTCGCAGTATCGCCTCTTCTTGTCCTGGATAAATCACAAACAGGCCATTGGGTTTTTTCATCTCAGAAGCTAACTTTGCTAAAAACTTATTCGGAGCGACCCCCGCAGAAGCGGTAAGATGTAACTCACTTTCAATGCGCTCCTTTATGCAAACAGCAATCTCTTCAGGACTGGCATAAAGTTGTTCCATTCCTGTAACATCCAGGAATGCTTCATCTAAAGACAATGGTTCTACAATTGGTGAAAACTCGGAAAAAATGTGATGTAATTCTCTTGAGACCTGACTATATTTTACATGATCACAAGGTACAAAATTCCCGTCTGGACAACGACGTCTAGCCTCCACCATGGACATGGCGGAATGCACTCCAAAACGGCGCGCTTCATAAGAGGCTGTTGCAACCACACCTCGATTGCCAGTTCCCCCAACAATCAGTGGTTTTCCTCGCAGCGCCTCATTATCACGCTGTTCCACAGCAGCAAAAAAAGCATCCATGTCAATATGTATTACCCATCGTTCCATGCATTTTCACCTAACTTTCCCGTTTGTACAGATTGCACCTTATTTCATTATACAACAAACGCCTTCATCTTTTAAAAGATGAAGGCGTAAAATTTATAATCAATGGCGGAGCGACAGGGATTCGAACCCTGGCAGGCCTTACGACCTCTAACGATTTAGCAAACCGTCCTCTTGAGCCGCTTGAGTATCGCTCCGTATTAGAAATATGGCGGAGGGGGTGGGATTCGAACCCACGGTCCCTTTCAGGATCACTGGTTTTCAAGACCAGCTCCTTAAACCGCTCGGACACCCCTCCGTGTCGGTTGACACGTTCCCGATGACACATTTACTAGTATACCAGCATTCTTTTTCTTTGTCAACACTAGTCAACATAAAATTTATAATATATTTTATAAGTTCATTTGTCCACGATTCGCAATCACATGGATGATGCCGCTATCATATTTAAAAATAGGAATACGACGTAATTCAAGATCTGGGGACTCCTTGATGCAGATACCTTCCCGAACCGTTAATCCGGTTATATAACCTACTTCTTTGGCAATATTCACCACAGATTCATTATAACTGCCTCGCGGATACGCAATTCCATTTACGGTCTTGCCTAAAACACTTTCTAGTGTTGCTTTTGAATTAATCAGCTCATCACGTATCACTTCGGGGTCTAATGATCCTAAGTCTCTATGGGTCACAGTATGAGACCCGAAAGACATACCCCCTTGAGACATTTCTACAATATTCTCAGAAGTAAGCCGCTCTGGGGCCCATAGCATACCAGTAATCACAAAAAAACTCCCAACCATGCCATGTTTCCGCAGTATCGGATACGCATGTTCAAAATTATCCAGATATCCATCATCAAAAGTGATTAAAACTGGTTTCTCTGGCATTTCTACATTACGATCATCTAAAAAACTCTGGAATTGTTCTAATGAGATACTACAATAACCTCTCTCTTGCAAACTGTCCAGATCACTAGAAAACCTCTCTGGAGTAACTGTAAGAGCATCCGTGGTATATCCCACACGATGATATACTAAAACAGGAATTTTCCGATTCCCCGCCCCGCTGCTTGTGGGAGCCTGAAACAACAATTGGCAACCACTGATAGCAACAATCGTACTAATACATCCTTTGATAAATCTACGCCGCGATATCATGCAATGACCTCTCTTCACCGTAAGAACACTTCATTATCGAATCAAACTATATACACACTTCTTATCATCATTGTAACATGATTTGTCTGGTTTGCGCCTGTTTTTTTATTACTATTTTATTCCTTTTTAATTCCCTTTCTTATCGTTGCAAATCTTTGGATTAGGCTTTGCTATTTTTTTATTGATTATCTAAACGATAATAGGACCAGACACAATGCAGACCTCTTACCGTGCCGCCGCACTGACAATTTTCATGACCACATATCCGGGAGCAAACCGTGTCGACTCCCGATCGGCTAACGCGCTCTGAAACCTGCTTGACGGGAAGAGCCGGCTGTCCAGCCTTTATTCGATACCCGACCTTATTCTCACCGATTTTACAAAACCAATTCCACAGTTTCAAAGCTGTCACCCTCTTTTATCTTTTTTGCTTCTTATTATAAACGATCCATTTACTTTTGTACTATGATCTGTATCACAAAATAAAAAAATCCTCGTTTCTTGCTTCTTTCTTCTCACCTTCGCATTTTATCACGTTTTTCCTAACGCTATGTGACTAAAATCTATAGTATAATGATGGTAAAATCATTTTTTACATGAGGAGGAACCATCATGGAGCAAATGGATAAACATAGAAGAGAAGACTTCGTCCAAGAATTATTCGGCAGCATTGCCAAACGCTATGATTTGCTCAATGCAGTTTTCACCTTAAACCAAGATTCCTATTGGCGCACCTTCGCTGTTAATAAAGCAAATATAAAGACCGGGCAGTCCATCCTTGATGTATGCTGCGGTACCGGAAAGCTATCCATTGCATTAGCAGAAAAAGCAGGTCCTCACGGACAAATTATTGGTCTTGACTTCTCTGAAAATATGCTGTTGCAGGCCAAAGAAAATATAAAAAAGACGCCCTATACCCAGCGGATAACACTCATGCAGGGCAATGCCTTAGATTTGCCCTTTCCAGATCAGACATTTCACTGTACAACCATCGGCTTTGGCTTGCGAAACGTCGCAGATATACCAAGAACCCTGGCAGAAATGTATCGGGTAACAAAGTCTGGCGGTACCGTATTATCCGTAGAGTTATCCAAGCCCAGCGCTCCCATTCTAAAACAGCTATATTTTTTGTACTTTGAGTACCTGCTCCCTCTAATAGGCAATCTGGGATTTCACGAAAACCAACCTTACTACAACTTGCCCGCCTCCCTCAGAACCCTTCCCGAACATTCCGCTATTCAAAAGCTCTTTCTACAAGTTGGTCTAAAGCAAATCATGTCTTATCAATTGACAGGCGGTATTGCCGCGGTACATCTCGGAATAAAATGAAGCTTGGCTGTAATTTATAGCCAAGCTTCATTTTACAGTCTAAGTTGTAAAATAATTTTTAAGTTTTTCGTATAACATATCTAATACAGCTCTTGACCATCCGGTTACGGTATACCTTATTGTAGAGTCTATAGAAAGTCAAAGCAAGAAAAGGAGACAGGTATGCTAAAGCTTTTTAAATTTTTAAAACCATACCAAATTTCAGTCGCCACGGTGGTTCTATTTACCTTTATAGAAACATTGGGTACATTGTATGTTCCAACCCTTACAGCCGATATTGTAAATAACGGCGTAATTCAGGGAAATATACCCTATATTATCAGAACTGGGGTGTTTATGCTATTGGTTGCAATATTTACAGCAGGCACCGCAGTGCTAAATGCCTGGCTGTCAGCCAATATTTCCTCTGGTTTTGCACGAGACATTCGGAAAGCATTGTTTACGAAAGCACAGAAGTTTTCAATAAACGACTTCCAAAAAATCGGCACAGCGTCTATGATTACCCGAACCACTAGTGATGTGACGTTAATCGGACAGACAACCGCTATGCTGATGCAAATGCTGCTGCCAGCCCCGGTAATGGCGGTTGTAGGTCTATTTCTGGCTTTTTCAAAAGATAAGACCATCGCCTTAATCATTGTAGCAACTATGCTTATTTTCCTGCTAATTGCTGCATTGCTGGGCAAGAAAATCATTCCTCTGTTTAAGTTAATTCAGATCAAAATGGATAACATCACCCGTATCCTGAGAGAAACCATCATCGGTGTCCGTGTCATTCGCGCTTTTAATCGGGAAAAACACGAAAAAAGCAGGATTGACACTGCAGTTGCCGATTATGCCGCCAATTCAATCCGCATTAATAAGATGATTGCAACCTTGCTCCCCATTGTCATGCTGGTGATTAATATGGCAATTATCAGCATTCTGTGGCTGGGCGGAAAAAGAGTGGCGGACGGGCAGATGCAGATTGGTGATATTATGGCTTTAATTGAATACTGCTCCTTAATTCTGTTTTTTCTCATTATGGGAACGATGATGTTTATGTACATTCCTCGAGCCCAGGCATGCGCCGAGCGAATCGATGAAGTCTTGAGCATGACGCCTGAAATTACAGATAAAAGTTCTCATTCAGATTCTAGAGGCGACTATGCCCATATTGAATTTCGCAATGTAAATTTTCGGTATTCCAATGGGGCTGAACTGATTTTAAGCAATCTAAGCTTTGAATCGAAATCCGGTGAGATAACTGCAATCATTGGTGGAACCGGCTCAGGCAAATCCACTATTGTAAACCTGATTCCACGTTTCTTTGAAATCGAAAGTGGCAGTATTCTAATTAATGGGACAAACATACAGCATCTACCCCAGAAAGAACTTCGGGATAAAATTGGCTTTGTTCCACAAAAAGCATTTCTTTTCAGCGGAACCATTGCAGACAACATTCGCGACGGAAAGGCTGACGCTACACAGGCAGAAATTGAATATGCCGCACAAATTGCACAGGCGGATGGCTTTATTCACAAGTTGAAAGATGGATACCAATCCGATGTTGCACAAGGCGGAAACAATTTATCCGGTGGTCAGAAGCAACGTCTGACGATTGCCCGTGCCTTGATCCGCAGACCTGAAATCTATATCTTTGATGACAGTTTTTCTGCTTTGGATCTTAAGACAGATGCCCTGCTGCGCAGAGCATTAAAAAAGGAAATTGGGCGCGCTACTGTTATTATGGTAGCACAGCGCATCAGCACCATTATGGATGCCGACCGCATTCTTGTGCTTGAGAATGGAATCATCACAGCAATCGGCCGACATCAAGAACTGATAAAAAATTGTCAAGTCTACCGCCAAATTGCCGCTTCGCAACTCAGCGAAGCAGAATTGGCTTTATCATAGCGGAGGATATCATGGAAAATTCTACCAACGAGTTTATAGAATCAACAGAGAGCATGTTTGACGATGCAATTGAAAGAGCAAAAAATGTAAAGATAACAACGATTCGCTTACTTAAGCTGCTTGCAAGGCAGAAAGGAAAACTTATCTTGATCTTGCTTTCCGTACTGATCAGCGCCGCTCTATCGATTGCAGCTCCTTTGGTAATGGGGAAGGCTGTGGATCAATTATACGAAGGAGTCAAGACAGCTGCTGCAGCAGAAGCAGCATTTCAGATCAGTATTCATACTATGGGTAGTACTATTGGTATTTTATTGCTTATTTATCTAGCCACTTCATTATTTAATTATTTTGAGGAATATATAATGGCCAGCGTCTCACAGCAGCTTACACTAAATATGCGCAAAGATTTAAGTGCCAAACTTAACCGCCTGCCGCTCAAGTATTTTGATTCTCACTCGAAGGGAGATTTATTAAGCCGTGTTACCAATGATATTGAGCGAATTGCAGACAGCTTGCAGGAGGGACTGATCAAATTGATTACCTCAGTCGTTACTATTTTTGCCTCTCTTATCATTATGACGTCAATCAGCCCGCTCCTTACTATCATTATCATTTCAACACTGGGACTCTCCCTATTTGTAACTACAAGGTTATCCTATAAAATAGAGGGATATTTCGCTGACAATCAGAAAAACCTTGGCGAATTAAACGGCAAAATTGAGGAAATATATACAGGTCAGCTTATCATTAAAGCCTTCAGCAGGGAGTCAGATACACTAAGATCCTTTCAGGCTTCCAATGAAAAACTATATGATGCCAACCGAAAAGCACAATTGTCCGTTTATGCCATTGATCCTTTGATTCGCTTCTTAGGCAGAATCGGCTATGTAATCATTGCAGCAGTCAGCAGCATTTTTGCCATACAGGGAACAATGTCGCTGGGCAATATACTGGCTTTTCTACGGTATGTAGGCAACTGCTCGGAGCCCATGACCGAAATTTCTTATATCCTGAATATGCTGCAATCCGCCGTGGCATCGGCAGAACGTATCTTTGAGGTTATGGACGAGGAAGAAGAAATACCGGAACATGTATTTGACAATCCACTAAAAAACCCAAAGGGCGAGGTTACCTTTAACCATGTTAAATTTGGCTACAAGGATGATGCCATTCTAATGAACGACATCAATCTCCGGCTGAAAGCCGGCGATACCATTGCCATTGTAGGTCCCACTGGAGCAGGAAAAACCACATTAGTCAATCTGCTCATGCGTTTTTACGAGCTTCAAGGTGGAACAATAGCCATTGATGGCATTGATATTAAAAAGATCAGCCGCAGCTCCCTGCGAAGGATGTTCGGCATGGTTCTACAAGATACCTGGCTGTTTCATGGCAGTATACGGGACAACATTGCCTACGGGCGTTTGGATGCCAGCCTAGATGACGTGGTAAGAGCAGCAAAATCCGCACGGGCCGACCATTTTATCCGAACCCTTCCCCAGGGTTATGACACGATATTGGAAGCAGATGGCTCAAATATATCCCAAGGACAAAAACAACTTTTGACAATTGCCAGAGCCATTCTCGCCAACCCGTCGATTTTAATCTTGGATGAAGCCACCTCTAGTGTAGATACAAAAACAGAAGCTGAAATCCAAAAAGCAATGAACACTTTGATGAAAGGGAGAACCAGCTTCGTAATTGCACACCGATTGTCTACTATCCGTGATGCCGATTTGATTTTAGTGATGCAAAATGGAACGATTATTGAACAGGGAAAACATCAGCAGCTATTGGAGCACAAAGGGTTTTATGAACAGCTTTACAACAGTCAGTTTGCCAGCAAGGTCTTGCTGGGACAGCCCATGCAAAAGGGGCTATCTTAGTGCGACAGCCCCTTTTGACATCACTTATACAATTAACCTTCGATCAACTACATCCCAGTCAATATTTTTAAAGAATGTTTCCAGATACTCTGGTCTTTTTAAACCAAAATCCATCATATACGAATGTTCCCAGGCATCTACTACTAACAATGGCTTATAATCTGCGGGAATCTCAGTCTGATGTTCATCAAGCCAAAGATTATTTAATTTACCACTGCTGTGATCCTGACACAATACCGCCCAGCCAACACCAGGAATACTTGCAGTCGTCTTAAAATCTTCTGCCCATGTCTTATAGCTGCCAAAATTCTCAGCTAATTTTTCGATTAAACAGGACCTACGATTCATCTCGCTCTGACCGCCTAAGTTCTCAAAGTACAGTTCATGCAAACGCATATCATTGGATTGCCAGCCTAAACGACGCTTAAGGCTCACATACCCAGGGGTGTCTTCCTGTCCTTGTGCTGCTAATCCTTCAAGATTGGCTGCCATTTGATTCCGTTTTTCCGCAAGTTCATGATACAAGGTAAAATGGTGGTGCAGTAAGGTTTCACTAAAGCCTTGCATTCCCAAAAGATGATCAAAATCTTGTACTTGATAAGACATGTTTCTTCCCCTCACTTAAAGTATTTTCACAATGCACATACGTTCTTTTTACATGCAGAAAAATTGTAATTTACTGCACCTGTTATAACCTTTGTCTTTATTATATGTTATTATTTCTGTATTATATCATCTTAAAAGCAGCTTTGCCTCCCCTATACAGCATTAATACAGTATACTTTCTCAAAGGAACTATTTTACATTGTGCTATAATGAAAATGCTTATCAATATGCTCAAGGAGGACAATGATGGAGGTTCTAAAATCTGTAGGCTATTTTATCCTTGCCGGTTTATTTGAAATCGGCGGCGGTTATTTAATATGGCTTTGGCTGCGGGAGGGAAAGGGGATTAGTTATGCAGTGTGGGGCGCTATTATTCTAGTACTATACGGTATTATCCCTACTTTACAGCCAGCTAGCTTTGGACGGGTGTACGCTGCCTATGGTGGTGTTTTTATCGTTCTTTCTATTTTATGGGGCTGGGGCATTGATAAGATTCCTCCAGACCGCTTTGATATTATTGGAGGATTAATCTCCTTGACAGGCGTCCTCATTATTATGTACTGGCCCAGATGATAGCGTTTTCTTAATCATATTGCCGCTGTAAACAATGACAGATAAAAACCATATATATTTGCCTCTTAACGTAGAAAGAAGCTGTCAGTTACATCCTGACAGCTTCTTTTGTGCTAAATACATATAAATATTTTTCGATTACCGGCTGTTTAAAGATCTTCTCTACAGCTTCTGCATACAGATTGAGCTGCACTGAATAACGGTCAATTAATTCATTGCTATCCGTTACCCAATCCGTCTTATAATCCACTAACACCAGCCCATCCCCTTCATCAAACAGTACGTCTAATATCCCTTGTATGAAAATACCTTCTCCCGCCCCTGCCATATCATCATAAAAATTCTCAGCAGGAAGAACCAGACTAAAGGGCAATTCCCGCCGTACTTTCGGTGAAGCACATAAGCGCTGACCAAGACTGCTTTGAAAAAAAGCTGCAATGCCTTTAACATCTACAATCTTTGCATGTTCTGGCAAGATCATTTCCTTGTTCACCATTGCGGCGATTTGCTCTTTAATACCAGCCTCAGACAAATCCCCCTGTAAATCCATCTGCTGCATGATGCTATGCATTAATGTGCCTCGTTCTGCCCCCGTAAGTCCCACTGACTGCTGAATGAACCTAGGACGCAGAGCAATCGATTTTTTTGCAAAGATTGCCTGACAGCTGCTTTCTTCCATCTCTATATCAAAACGCCGTTTGATTTCCGTCACCGACAATTTAGCAGGCTTGCCCACAATATGCTGATGAGCGTACTGCCAACCTAAGGTTTTCTCTACCCAGACAAAGTCTTCGCCCTCTTCAACAGGCTGCAGGGTACGGATATTTTCTAACAGCGCAGTCGTTTCCGACTGTTCTTCACCAGCCTCCAGCAATTGGCTGCGGGAATAAATATCCACCTTCCACGCTGACGGATCGTCAGCAAAAATTCGGCTGGGCTCTTGTTCGCACTCCCCATATTCTCGAAGAGGTGCTCCCCCCACATGCCGTGCCACAGCGGGACATAGCCAATCCAAATAATTGCCAGCTCCTGCAATCATCGCATCTGGCAAAGTAGGCTGAAGACGATCGGTATATTGACACCATCCTGCCGTTTTTTTCGCCAGCTTGCTCACAGAACCTACGAGAATCAGTTTTTCTCTCGCCCTTGTTAAGGCTACGTAGAGAATGCGCAGCTCCTCCGCCTTGGTTTCCATAATTAGCTTATGACGAATGCCATGCCTTGCTAAGGTGGGATACCGAAACCGCAGTTCCGGATTGGTTACATAAGGACCCACCCCTAAGATTTTGTGACTTAGTACCAGGGCTTTACTATCCTGCAAATTGATGTTCTTCCCTAAATCAGCCACAAATACAAGAGGGAATTCCAGCCCTTTACTCTTGTGAATACTCATAATTCGTACCACATCTTCACTTTCTCCCAAAGCTCTGGCAACGGCAAGATCAGAACCTTTGTCCTGCATCCGTTCTACAAAGCGCAAAAAGCGAAATAATCCTCTAAAATTTGTCGATTCATATTGACGAGCCCGATCATACAGCGCCCGCAAATTTGCTTGCCGCAGCATTCCACCTGGCATGCCCCCTACATAATCATAGTACCCAGTATCCCGATAAATCTGCCAGATCAGTTCAGGTACACCCTTGCGCCGAGATAAATTACGCCATTTTTCAAACTGCCTCACAAAGGCTGCCACTTTCTTCTGCGTTTTTTCCTCTAAGCTCCTCTGCTCTGTCTCATCATTCAAGGCGCTCCACAACTCTTCTCCCGGGCAGCACAAACGAACTTCTGCCAACTCTTCCGTCGTAAAACCTACTAAGGGCGAACGCAGCACCGCCGCCAAGGAAATATCCTGACGTGGATTGTCAATTACACTTAATAACGCTACCATGATTTGCACTTCAATTTCTCTAAAATAACCGGCATCCAGTTCGGCATAGGCTGGTATGCCTGCCTTTCGCAATACATCCAGCATGACATTCGCCTTGCCCTTTACTGACCGGAGTAAAATAACAATATCCCGCCAAGCGAGATTGCGATATTGTTTTAAACTTTTATCATACACTCGATAACTGCCAGTCATATATTCGGCCATCTTTTTCGCAATCAAACGCGCCTCTAATTCAAAACCACTGAGCTCCGCCTCTTCCATCAGCTCGGCTGCAGGACCATCTGGGGATTCTACGCCTTCACCGTTATCCATTTCCCCTTCAGGAGAAGCCATCGGCTCCTCAGTCTCATCCCGATCTACAATGCACAACTCTACAGGTCCTTCTAATAGTTTGCCCTGTTCCTCCGGATAATCCGGACCAGGATTGAGTTTTTCCGCTTCCCCATACTCCAGCTCGCCGATTCGCGGTGCCATGAGCTGCACAAAGAGGAAATTGACAGCATGCAGCACTCCCGCCCGACTGCGAAAATTCTGAGACAAATCAATGCGGACATACTCGCTGCCAGCGGTGGGATAGTGGCGATATTTTTCCATAAATAATTCTGGTTCAGCTAAGCGGAAGCGATAGATGCTCTGCTTTACATCCCCTACTAAAAATAAATTAGGCTGGGTACTGTTGGCTACCAAACGCAGAATGGTTTCCTGTACTCCGTTGGTATCTTGGTATTCGTCGACCATCACTTCTGCAAAACGCTCCTGCAGTTCTATGGCAACAGAGGAGGGTTCGATCTCCCCTGGCCGGCTTGTTGGTACAAGCAATATTTCCAAACAGAAATGCTCCAAATCATTGAAATCCAATACATCCTTGCTGCGCTTCATCTTGGCAAATTCCCGGCCAAACTCAATGACTAACTTACCTAAGGTTTCCACCACCGGAGCAATGAGCCGCATATCCGCCAATAGTTCTTCTGCCGGACGATCAAAAAAATGCACCTTACAGTCATTGACTTTATCTTTTACTTTCTGCCTGCCCCGTTGAAAATATTTTTTTAGCGACTCATTCGTTCCCTTGGGTACAGCAGCAATCTTCTCGAACTTACAACTGGCTATTGCATCAGACAGCCGTTCCCAGGAATGAGCAGCCGCAGACAGTACTTCATCAAGAACGGCCCGATCCGCCATAAAGGTATCTACATAGGCTTCCACGCCACCTGACTTCCCCGCTTCCAGGCAGAAGGCATCCAGCTGCTGCCCTGCCTGTTCCAAATCCAATATGATCTTCTCCCGAATCAACTGAGACCAAGGTGTTTGATCAACTCTTGTTCCTTCAGGCAAGGCAAAACGCTTAGAAAGATCAGCCAGCCAATCCTCCGGCCACGGATGACTCTGGGAGAAGTTATATAGCCCTAACACCAGCTGATACAAAGAATCATCACTCTGTTCATCCCCGTAGTGTTCTACCAGATCCAAGAACGCCTCATCTCCTTGAGCATATTTGTTCTCAAAGAGGGCTTCTAAGACTTCGGTCTTCATAATCGTCACTTCTGCCTGACCCCCAATGCGAAACTGGGGATCTAAATCTAAGAGATGAAAATTCTGCCGTACAATGTTTTGACAAAAAGCATGGATGGTTGAAATGGCGGAGGAATTTAAGAGTGCCAACTGCCGCTGAATATGCTCGGAACGAGGCTGTTTCTTCAGCGCCTCATTCAACGCCGAGCCAATTCTCCCCCGCATTTCAGCGGCTGCCGCATTGGTAAAGGTAACGACAAGTACCTTATCCACATCAATTGGCTGCTCTTTATCCAAGATACGGGAAATGATTCGCTCAACCAATACAGAAGTTTTACCCGATCCGGCGGCTGCCGCTACCAAAACATTTTTATTGCGAGCTTCGATTGCCAATAACTGCTGCTCAGACCAACTCATCAGGTTTCACCTCCTGTCCCTGGATAATTTTCCCCATAATACTACTCTCATCGGGCTTTGCCAGTCTGCGATACTGATTTTCCGGCAATAAACTGTCAAACTGGCACACTGAACTATACTGACAAAATCCGCATGGCGTCCGTTTATCCAAAGCATAAGGGCTAATTGCAATATTACCCGCCATAATTTCCCGTGCCGTATCCACTAATTTCTTCTCTACATGACGGAGCAGCAATTGAAATTCTTCCGGCTCTTTGACATAAGACAAGCAATTGCTATAAAAGGTATCATCCTTTTTTAAGGCGACCTTCAAGAATTCAGAATAGCCATCAATGCTTTGATCCAATAGCCGTATAACCTGGGAATCTGCCAGCACCCACCCCGGCATTTTCAAAAGACCATTGATTTTCTTGCAAATTTCATCTGCGCCTAATTTAATTTTATCGGATAAGTTGGGATTTTTTAAGAAATAATACAGCACTCCTGCGGGCAGGCAATCTTCATATGCCTTACTCGCTACCAATAGGTAGGTTAATAACTGCAGCCGCAATCCATAATACACATCCACCAATTTCAGCCAAGCACCCCCTGACTTATAATCAATGATGAGCATATATTTTTTGCCTTCTAGATCGGCAACGTCCAATCGATCAATCTGCCCTACTATTTCCAAGGAAATATCATCTGGCAGCATAAAAACGAGAGGCGGCAGCGCATCATCCCCCCGACCAAATGACTTTTCCATTGCTATGGGTTTGAAGGTACTTACTCGATCAAATTCCACCAGTCGACGCACCGCACGAGTCACCGTCCGCTTCAGTCTGCCCACCAAATGCTTGTGCTGCTCTGAGCTTAATAATATCTCATTTTGCAGCTTTGGAGCCAGTTCTTCTACCACTTGATTGACAATCCCCTTGTACTCCCCTTCGCTCATACTGCCCCAATCCCGTCCGGCCTCTTGCAGGCTGTCGCCAAAGCCTTTGAGAGCAGCATGCAGAAATTGTCCCCAATCAGGTGCCTGCAGTCGAAAAACTGCTCGTTCCTTGAGACTAAGTCCATATTGAGCAAAGTGCTTGAAGGGACAAGCCTGATAGGATTCAAAACGAGTGACGCTGCCTCTTAGTTTATTTTTTTTCGGATATAAGCGCCTTGCTAAATTTCCTGGCAAAGACTCTACTTGATTGTGGTGAAATAATCCTGCTACCGCCCGCTGCACATACCATTCTAGCCCCTGATACTGTATCGCCCAATTATAAACATCCCACCACACACCAGCAATTGCCTCGCCGCTCTTGTAGCTGCGAAGCACAGCCGCTAAAGAGGAAATACTGCGCTTCCCATGAGCGATATATTGCCGTTCACTTCCCGGTACAGGTTCTACAGGCAAGGAGTGAAAGGGAACAGCTGCCAATTCTCGCACCCGTTTGATCAAAAGAGAGGGACTTAGCCCCTTGCCTTCTTCATCTGCCAGAGGATAACTCAGCCACAAATAGTCTCTCGCCCTTGTTAAAGCTGTATAAACCAAAAACCGCTCGGCAAAAGAATCCGATTGAGAACCTGGCGCTAACTCCAGTCCCAACTGGATCATCTGACCTCGCTCAGCATCCGTTAATAAGCCCTCGCCGCGACCGCGCATAGGCAATACCCCATCGTTTACACCTGGGATATAAATACTTCGAATATTTACCAAGCTGGTCTGTTCCATAGGAGAAACAGTAACATAGTCAAGCCCAGGAGGTATGAGACTGAGGGCCAGCCCTTCCAAGCCTTCACTGAGCATAATCCCATAATCGGCTGCCTTCATTTCTTCTGCTCCGCAGATCTCCACAAGTTGTTCCATTAACTGAATCACTTGGTCCCATAACTGACGATGCTCCCGTGCCTGCTCCAGATCCCCGATTTCTTCTGCATGAACTGCCCACACTTCTAGCTTTTCAGGCACCATCAGCCCCACTAAAAATTCATATAGGGCCGTCGTCATTGCCAGTACCGTAGTTGCGGCTTTCATCTGCTCCTCAAAGACAAGCAGGGGCGCAGAGGCTTTCATCCTAATTTCATTAATGGATTGCAGCTGCTCCTGCTGCACTTCATTCAACTCCTCATCTTCCCCTAATGAAAAACGACGAATAAATGTCCATGGTTGATTATTGGTCCATTTTGTACCGCGAATCCCAAACTCCAATACGTAGTTTTCCAATTTATCGATATCATCCCGGGACAAATCAAATAAATCTGTCTTAAAACAGCGAAACAGCGGGTCATAGCTCCACCTTTCCGTGATCACTTCTAAAGCGGAACGCAATAATTCTGCTAAGGGATGATGTACCGGCTGACGTTTACGATCACTGAAAAAAGGTATCTCATAATCAGCCAACACTGTCTCTACAAGTTCAGCATAACTATCCCCACTCCGAAGCAAAACTCCAATATCCCGCCAGCGATAGCCTTCTTCTCGAACTAAACGCAGCATATCTCTTGCCATACCCTCGATTTCCACCCGACGATTGGCAGCCTCTGTTACTACTACGCCTCGCGCTTCTCCTGTCCAAACCGTAGAAGGAAAGGTAAATAACTGCTCTTCCATATGCCCGAGTAAAGGAGCGACAAAGCGCTTAGTCTGGACTAATTCCACTTCCTCAACCTCTGCTCCCATTTTACTTGCCATATCCAACAGCTTCCGCCGAGTATCCCATTGGCGATGAAACAACGCTGTTTCACTAGCCTGCTCACCAGACTTGGCATCTGCCAAACATAAGGTAATGGTTACACTGGCAGCATTCTGCAATAGCTGTGCCACCACACCTGCCTCCTGGGGATTAAACCAGGTAAAGCCATCAATCCACACCTGAGCCTGATGCAAAATAGCAGACTGAGGAATTTTCTCTGCCAGTAAGGTGAGATAGTCTTCTGGATCCGTATAGCGGCCTTGCAGAAAGTTTTCAAAACCTTGATACACTAAGGCTAAATCATGAAGTTTATCACCTATTGGCAAATCCACACACTGTTCTTCCACTTCCGCCAAAGATTCTGGTGATACACCATAAGCTTTAAATTCCTGAATCATACTGACTAAAATATCGGCAAAACTTCGCTGGGAAGCCGCCCTATGAAAGATTTTAAAATCTGCTTGATGGTCATGCAGCAATTTATTCAATACAATGCGTTTCCCCAGTTCCGTAATATGGGGACGAACCGCACCACCCGTTTCCATTAAAATCCGATGTGCCAAACGGCGAAAGCCAAAGACATATGCCCTTGTAAATCCAGCAATGTCAGGATTGGATGCCAGCTCATGCTCCACCTGAAAGGTAGCATGCTCTGGCAAGATCATGACCATGGATCGGCCTTCTGGTGATGCCGCCAGCATTTGACCCATTTCTTCTAAACAGTACTGGGTTTTTCCAGCCCCAGCCCTTCCTATCATTAAACGAAGCTTCACCTTATGTTTCACCTCTAACTTTGTATCTGTTATAAGCAGTAACATTCGGTGTAAAACCGGAAAACTCCTACACGATACGTTTAAACCAGGAAAGTAATGATACTATTGGTCACTGTTTTACCGTAAAAAGAAAACATCCTCACCCTTCTCTTAAGAAGCATGAGGATAAAAAATTAATTTAGAACTGCAGGGTCTATATAAACTCCTATAGAGGCTCCATACCATACAATCGCTGTTGAAGCAATCAGAAACAAGATATATAAACCAATTACGATTTTCTTATCAGAGCTCTCTTGGGTATCTTCCCTTCTTGTTGTTTCACAATATTCGTCGTGACAATAGCTATTCGCCATTATAATCACTCCTTTCGATCTGAATGACTAACGTTAAAGTAAATATATAACTATCAATAATTATTGTCAATTAGAAAGTTTATTCCGTTAAAAGACACAATTTTGATAATTGTAAAAATTTTACCTTTTTCAATTAGATCCATTCATTCTCGTTAAAGTCGGAGTTGTGGGCTATAATTCATTCCTCTGGATTAATGACAGCTAGTAATTGATCAGGTTACCGCACAATGATATAGCAGATGCTATTTGCCCCCTATTTTAATTCTTCCGGTTCTTATTCTCTTCGTCTAGTGGTTTCATCGCGGGTTGCATTGTAGATGTTAGGGAGCTGCTGGAATATCCTAGCTCGTGCTTGTGTTCTATCCTTAAAACAGTAAGAAGGATCGCCCGCATCACCATTGCCACGATTATCATAATAAGAAAAGTATAGTAATATTGCCAGTTGTATAACCTTAGAATATCAAATTTCACTAATATGGGAAGAAGAAGAAAAGAGTAAGCCGCTTCAATAATAAGCGTCCCAAAGAAAAAGCTTTTCCAAGACCGGAAATATTGATATACCAACATAAATCCTAAAGGTACAATCGTTAAATCGTTCAAAAACAATGCCTGGCCAAAGGGTAAGGGCTTTACACTGTAACCCCAAAGGGCAGCAGAAGAACCAGCATCGTCCATAATGAGTCTGAATACCGCTATAAAGGAGCCAAACAAGAGGATTTGCGTTAAATGTCGCTTATCTACATACTTCCACCAAATACCATATGCGATAGCGATGCTGACAATAATAAGCCACCACCGAACCGTAAAGAGATTCCTGTGCCACTCCGTTAGCTGGTAGCTCCACAATTCAAATGTAGAGTTATGGATCATGTCAATAATATCCATGGAAGTTGCCTCCCTTTTTTATCATCAGCCTTAGATTGCCCTAGGCTTCGATAAACTATGCGCTGACTGGATTGTTACGAGATATTATGATTTTTTTGTGGCAATAGGAAGATGAAGTTCACTTTTCTCTAAATTAGGATAAACAATTCCTATGAGTATAAGCAGAATGCCGCCCCATTGTGAAAGGTGTACAGTTTCACGAAGAACCAGCGTTGACATGAGAACAGCCATTGGCAGTTCCGAAGCACTCAAGATATTACCTAAACTGCGCACTTTAGGCATACCAATATTAAATAATACTGGTGGAATCACTGATCCAAAGAGTCCTGTAAAAATTCCATAGTGAATAAGCCCCTTTGCCAGTACCTCATTAAACAAAAACGCCGGAGGCATCAGTACAAAAACAAGGATTGCCGCTCCACTCGTCATAATTGCACTTTTATAAATTGGATGAATCGAAATGCTATTGCGTCCACTTACATGAATAAAAACAGCAAAGGATAACGCAGCAGATAGTCCCCATAGTATTCCGATCCAGGAGAACGAAATGCCGCTTTTAAGAACTCCAGAAGCAAGGATCGAACCCGAAAGTATAATCCCAATTGCAATAATGTTTTTTTTGCTTGGAATATTTTTATCAAGTACATACCGTAAAATAAGACTGATCCAGATAAATTGCAAAAGCAGAATGATTGCCAAAGAAGCATTAATGTAACCAAGGGATTGATTATAAAAAATACCTGTTAACCCCATTGGCATCCCGCTGATAAGAAGATGCATCCATTGTTTCGCCGATAATTTTATCTTAGGAACAAAGGCGGCCACCATCCACAGCATAACGGCTCCACAAAAATATTGACCTCCGGTTACCTCACTGACTATGAAACCCTCTCGGTATGCAAGCTTCACAAAGGTTGAAACAACCCCATATGAGCATCCACCAAGAAAAACTAGAATCGAATATTTCCAAAGTCCCATCACCAAAATCCTCCTGTTCATAAAATAAAAACGCCACCCATCCCTTAATAAAGAGATGAGTGGCGAAATGACAATTTAAATTCTCAGAAAATCCACCTACTGCATAGCTGCATGCAGTTTTGCGACTATACAATTTTTTTACTTATTTATTATAGTCTCACTTATTGGAACTGTCAAGAATGGAATAAGACTTGAAAAGGTCCTATTCTTATGCCAGGATTGGGTAAAGTTAGTATCCCGCTGCCTGTCTTTGTGCCTGCCACATGACATAATATTTGCCACGTTTTTCTAGCAGATCCTTATGAGTGCCCTGTTCAGCAATTTTCCCTTTTGACAGAACTAAGATATGATCTGCGTTTTGAATGACAGAAAAGTTATGGGCAATCATGACGATGGTCTTATTCTGCATGAGAAGATTTCCAACTGCCTGTTTTACAGCAATCTCATTTTCAATATCCAATGATGCCGTGGCTTCATCCAATAGGATAACCGGACTGTCTTTTAAGATGGCTCTGGCAATTGAAATTCTCTGTCGTTCTCCGCCGGACAGGCCACTTCCGTTTTCGCCCAGAATTGCGTCATAACCTTGATCAAGATCGGCAATAAACTGATCACAATTTGCCTCTATACAGGCCTTGACCATATCCTCATCGGAAGCTGCCTGGTTTGCTAATTTGATATTGCTGCGAATGGTGTCATTAAAGAGAAAAACATCCTGATAAACCATGGAAATGGCTTTTAGTACAGTTTCGGATTTTACTTGCCCAATACTGACGCCGCCAATAGTAATATCTCCGGATTGCGGCTCATAAAACTTAGCAATTAGGTTTAAAATTGTAGTTTTCCCAGCACCGGAATCTCCTACAATCGCAGTAAGCTGCCCACTTTGCGCCGTAAAGCTGATATGCTCTAGCACAGGCTCACCCTCGTCATAACGGAAGGATACGTCATGAAATTTAACAGCAGATCCCTTAGGATCAAAGGTGGCATCCAGATCAGATTCTTCATGTTCATAGGCTAGATAGTCCATGGCGGCTTGCGAAAGCTTTAGGTTCTTATAGGACGTCAAATCTACAAACAACGTTGCGGTCACTCCTGCAATATACAGAGGCAGAATCACACAGATCGCTAGTGCCGTGGACGGGATATCACCACGAAGCCACTGAATCCCTCCCGCAAAAAGAGACAGGGGCATGCTTAGATTGATAATTCCGTTAAATAAGCTGCCAATGGGAATCACTTTCGCTTCAAACTGATAGCTGATATCACTGATTGCTTTTAGGGATTCGTTGACCCTTTGATTTTTACTTCCTCCCATCCCGTAGCTTCGTAAGGTCTGAATTCCTGCAATATATTCGAGAATGTCACTGACATTTTCATTTAAAATTTCTTTTTTCATGCCACCGTATTTTTGAACAGCTTGAAAAGAAAACTGAGTTGCGGGAATTACCAGAAGAACCAACAGCAAATTAATGCTACTAATATAGGGGTTGACGTAGAATACAAATGCAAGAGTCATGCCGATCAGCGTGATATTTTTTACAATATCCCCTGCCTTGTGGGTCAGTATATTTTCATAATTGTTGACATCACCGGTAATGACATTGATATAACGACCGGTTTTCACTTTGGAGAAGTTGGACAATGGCAGCCGCTTAATCTTATCGCCGAGAAAAAGCCGGATATTTTTTGCCGTTACCGCTCCGCCCACATGTCCAGTGGAGTAGCCCCAGGCATAAAGAACAAGACGCACAAGAAAAATACCTGCAATTCCAATACTTAATTTAATCAACCTGTCCAAGTCAAGGTTGCTTGTAAACAGAGCGCTTATCGCAATCAACACCATTCCCGAAACAGACCCTGACAGGATTCCTTCAACAACATTGGAAACAATAGCCCCTACCAATCGTTTGTCCTTCTTAATCCATTGGACATGCTTCATGCACTGCACCCCTTTTCAAACCATTCAGACTGTAAGAAATGCTCTGGGATCTATCATAATCTTCCCATACCCGCTGGTAGTAACGATTGATCTGCAGTAGTTCTTCATGAGTGCCGATATCTGTAACTGTATTATTTTCAACTACCGCAATCCGGTCGCATTTTTTTATGACATCCAGCCTGTGAGCCACGATAATGACTGTCCTGCCCTCGCACAACTCGTTAATAGCCCCATGAATGTCCCGCTGATTTTCAGGATCAGCCGCCGAGGTAGCTTCGTCCAACACCAGCAGGGGAGCGTTTTTAAGGATGGCTCTAGCAATAGCAATGCGCTGTTTTTCACCCCCGCTGAAGCGGGAACCATAGCTGCCGACCTTCGTATGATACCCTTCAGGCAGGCTTTCAATAAAATCATGGATCTTTGCCTTTTTAGCCGCTTCTTTTACCGCTTCAAGAGTCGCCTGGGTACCCATTTGAATATTTTCCAATACGCTTTGTCTGGTTAGAAACGTATTTTGAAAAACAATTGCTATGTTTTTTAGAAGGGTTTCATATCCAATGTGTTTCACATTACACCCTCCTATTAGGATTTCTCCACTGGTCACATCATAGAATCTGGCGATTAGCTGGATGATTGTACTTTTCCCGGCACCAGACTTTCCTACAAATGCTATTTTTTCACCACTGGCAATTTGAAAGCTTACATCCTTCAAGGCAGTATCTTTCCCATTATAGGAAAAATTAACATTTTTGAATGCAATGTCACAATTTTTAGGAAAAGCCTCTGTCCCTTTTTCAAATGAAGGAATATCCAAAATGGCTTTCGCATTCTGAATGCCGTTTAGCACCTGTGACAGATTAGAACCAAGCTCTAAAAGCGGTCGTAATTCCAGGAGATACAAAGAGCCTACAAAAGCAAATAAGATGAACACGCCAGCGCTTGTCTGACCATGAATAAATAAGAAGCCGCCTACAGGAACAACCACTATTACAGCGCATTGTAGCACAATAACGAAAGCCGCAAATAATGGCCCCATCTTATAGGCAACTTTCTTCCATAAGACATGGTGGGCATCAATGGTCACCGCATATTTTTGGTAGGATCGTGCACCTACATTGTATGCTTTAATGAGCTTCATGCCGCTAATGTATTCGATCATGGCAGAGTTTAGCCCGGACAATACTTGGTTCATTTCATTCATTAGCTTTTCATAGCCAGCAAACATCCTGTATTGCAGCCAAATAACAACAGGTATCGGAAGAAGCGTGACTAACGCCAGCAGCCAGTTGACACTGGTCAGATATAGAAAAATAGCAACAGGACCAGCAGCATACATGACCAGCTCCGGTAAATGATGAGCCAGGAACAGTTCCAGCTTCTCGATATCCTCGCTGATTACCTTTTTAATCTCCCCCGTATGTCTTTGGCTCAAACTGCCAAGGGGTACTCTAGCCATATGGCTGACAATCATCGAGCGTACACGGTACAAAGCATTATAGGCCCCTTTATGAGAAAGCATGATGCCTGCTGCCATAAATAAATACCTAAGGACAACGGATGCGGCAATAGCCAGCCCATGCTGAAGCATTAACGCCTCGCTAAATTCTCCAATATAAAGGGCTTCAATGATTTGATAAATTGCCATATAGGGAACAATCACCATCAGTCCGCTGATCAAACCACAAATCATGGAAAGGTATAGTTTGTATTTCTCTTTTCCCGCCCACGCAAGCAGAAGGAAGAAGGGTTTTTCTTTTCTTTGACTCAATGTAAGTTCACCCCCTTTACTACTCATCTATTTTCTTGCTTTCTGATAGGGTAAAGAAATCCTGCAGCCTTCTGGCAGTTTCCGTTCCTACTACCAAGTTATCCTTAACCTTACCGTCGGCAAAGCAAATCATGCGGTTGCAGACCTTTGTTATTAACTCATAATCATGGGTTACAACAAAGATTACCTTGCCTGCAGCTGCTAATTCTTCCATCAGCTTGCTAACCTCAACCATACTGCCAAAGTCAAGACCACTGGTAGGTTCATCAAAAATAATGATTTTTTTATTGCACAATTGACTTACAGCTACCGCGGTACGCTGTTTTTGCCCACCAGAAAGAGACATGGGATGACGCTGACGATATTCGTAAAGCGACATCCCTTTCAGCACTTCTTCTATCTTCCCTTCATCGGGATTGTTACTTCCTAATGAACATTCTTCTTCTACACTTGCGGCAAAAAGCTGGTAATTTACATCCTGCTTCACCATATAGGAAAGCTTTAATCGCTGTTTCGGACTCATCGGTGATCCGTTCCATAAAAAAAAGCCTGAGAACTCTTTATGCAGCCCACAAAGGGTTTGGGAAAAGGTGGATTTTCCCGCTCCATTCTTACCAATCACACCGATGATGTCACCGTAAGATGCTGTAATCTGGATATCTTTCATTATGATTGTCTTATCGTAGTTCAATGTCACATCCCGTATTTCTAAAACAGGAGTCCTGGGCTGGGCTTTTACAGCAGGAAGCTGGATGCCCATTAAGTCCATAGCTCGCAATCCTTTGGATGCCCTTGTGGACGAACTCATTTCCAGAAAATCAGTGCCAGTATATTCACCGGCAATTCTGCCCTTTTCCAAATAGACGATCCGATCCACGATGTCTTTGAGATAATAGAGTCTGTGCTCAGCGATCACAATGGTTTTACCCTGATGCTTTAACATCTTTAGCAGTTCACTCAGTTCCGCGATTGCATGGACATCCAAATTGGAGGAAGGCTCATCCAAAACGTACACATCAGGGGAAAGGGCGTAGACGGAGGCAAAAGCAATCTTTTGTTTTTCGCCGCCGGATAATTTAAAAATGCTACGTCCCAAAATTTTTTCCAGCTTTAAATCCCGGGTAGTCTGCTCGAATCGACGACGGATCTCGTCCACCGGAAAAGCCAGGTTCTCCAGCCCAAAGACAATTTCGCTGTCGGTGTCCACATTAAAAAACTGGGAGCGGGGATTTTGAAATACCGAGCCAACTTTTTCCCCAATGACATGCATGGGAACCTGGGTAATATCCATACCCGCCACTCTTACGCTTCCTGCCAGCGTTCCGCTGTAAAAATGAGGAACCAAACCGTTAATTAGACGGGTGAGAGTAGATTTCCCGCAGCCACTCCTGCCGCATAAGAGCAAACACTCACCTTTTTCCATATGCAGGCTGACATTCTGTATTCCATCAGCTTCAGCGTCCTGATACGAAAAAGAAACGTTTTCTATAGTAATCAAATCACCACCCCCTTAATTCCACAATGCACTCATCAATAACACCATGAAGCAGCCTGCGCACAATCCATCCGCTGCTGTAAATCCGAGCTGCTGTACACAGGTGCGAATTTTTGGGTTATCAATGCCTCGCGTTACTGCTGCCGCCGAGAGCTCATCAGCAATCTTTGCAGCAGAGAATAACATGGGTACATAAACGTATTCAGCTGTTTTTATAGGGCTTTTAAGGAACCCCCAAAAGGATGTGGATAGTCCCCGCAGATTCATTGAATCCCTAATATGTCTCCATTCTTCAATTACCCCAGGAAAATACCGCAGCGTAACCGCAAGGGGAATGACAATACTTCTAGGCATACGGAGTTTGTGCATAGCTGCCATAAATTCATTAACCCTTGTAGTGGCGATTAAAATTCCACCCAGCATGGCGCAAGGAAAGATTTTTCGCAAAAAGACTACGAAAGTAACCAGAAATACACGCAGAACATCATCAAAATACAATGTCCCCAAAATTTGGCCTGCCACCAGAAAAAAATATACAATAGTCATTTTTATGGAATATCGATAGACGCCGCATAGCAGACCCAATAGCAAAATCAGTGCAGCCATAAGAATTTCATAAGGCAAGCCCGGTGAAAGCAGCACCATGATATTACTGGTGAATAAAATGGACAGCTTCGTCCGAGGATCCAAGCGGAGCAAACCTTGTCTGCTCCGCTCTCGGGCTACTAAAATGGATTCCATTTATACAACCCCAGCCCTTTCAAAGTGTTTTTTAAGAAGTTTATTCCCTATGAATGCTCCGATCAGTGCAGCAACAATGGTTCCAGCAATCATCCCGGGCAATATCCAGTCCTGTGCTGCTTGAAACATACTGTCTAGGTATGCCTGCTGCGTTCCCTTACTCATCAGATATTCCTTAAAGGACTGCTGATCAATCCAAATCATCATATAAGCAGTAATAGGATTCAGTGAAAAGATAGTAAAACCAAGGGTATTCAACTTCACGCTTTTAAACTTGCCTGCTGCTGAAATTTCGCCAGCGATGATTCCTAAAAGGACATAGGCTACCGACCACAGCCAGAACATACCCGTTACAAACATCAATAACCCCATGATAATCCCTAAGATGATAGTGGGCCCCCGTTTCGGCACCTTGGCTACCATTAAAAGATAAACCGGTCCGGTAAAAAGGGCAACAACGATAGGCATTAGAAATGTCAGTACAGGATTGGCTGCAAAGAACATACCGGAGACCATAGTGACGATGAAGAAAAGAGTGCTGAAAATACCAGTGGTTATCAAATCTTTTGACTGCAAAGAATGATTAGGTGATGCCATATAAGACCGCTCCTTGCTTTATATACGATTTACGTTCTTCCTATAGACGCTGTTCCACGCCGAAATACAGGTGACGGGCTGCCATAGGATACGCTCCTTGAATACCATTGGCACCACGCAGTTCATAGGCACGATTGGTTACATTGTAGGCTTTGACATAGGCACGAAGATTTTCTTTAATCTGATAGCCTGTCATCAAATCCAGCACCCAATAGGAATTGGTTGTATAGGCAGCCAGACTGCGGCCGCTTGCTCCCCGCAAGGACAGCCCTGCATCCCATTTCCCTTGATCATACTGTACACTCATCCGGTAACCATTCGGCTGACCATTTTCGGGATCCAGGTAGTAATCTGTCCCACCTTTATCCTTGTTCTTAACCTGCACATAAGAATATCCTGCGGTTACATTCCAGAAGGGGGTCAGCTTTTTCGTGAGGCTGATATCCAGCCCTTGCCGTTTCTGTTCCTGAAGATTTGCGAACTTCCAATACATGTAACTGGAATCAGTCGGATAATAACTAATTGCATCCTTGATGCGGCTGCTGAAAACACTGGTCTTGAGCAGAGTATCATCCGCCAGTTTGGTATTCAGACCAAGAGTAATTGTGTCGCCTGTTTCCGGCTTCAGGCTGGGGTTGCCGATGGCCTGGCTCTGACCATAAAGCTCATCGGCATTGGGAGCTTTAAATACCTGCCCCCAGGAAATATACATATTGGTATTAGCGTTCAATTCCCGATTTGCCGTGACTCTTGAAGTCTGCTTACCGCCAAATACACTATGATCATCGTAACGTGTGCCGGCAGTAACAGTCCAGGCACTGGGAAGCTGCCAGCGATTTTCAATATATACAGCCTGATTGGACAAATCCTTACTATGAATACCATCCGTAGGGGCATCCACCGTGACTTTTCGCCAGTCCAAGCCACCTAACAGCGCATAGTTCTTGCTAATCTGCCACTTCTGCTGCCATTCAGCACCAGTGGTCCTGCTGGTCAAAAACTTATCCGGCTGGTTGGTGTCACTGTCTTTATGAATATCGTAATCGGCAGCATTATGATAGAGTTTAAACGAGTTTTCGGCATCCTGTCCCCAGTGATAGGTTAAATCCATATTGTTCTCCAAGGTACTTTCATAGGCCGTCGGATGATGCTGGCTATAGCCTGGGGCCATAAGACCATAACCAGCCTTGCCATTCAGATGTTCCCAATAAAAGCTCAAGGATTGATTGTTATCCAATTCCTGATCCAAGCGCATGGTAACTGCATCCTGATTCAAATAACTGTTAGGCAGAGTTGTAATCTTACCTGTCCGGGGGTTTTTAAACTCATAATCACCCTGCCGCTTCCGTTCCGCTGTAATCCGGTACCCAAAGCCATTGTCCTTTCCTTCTGTAGTTAACGTATAGTTGCGCTGCCCCCAGCTGCCGCCTTGCAGCGATATATTAGTGCCAGCATCGGCCGCTTTGCGGGTAATAATATTGATAACACCGCCGGCTGCGTCACTGCCATACAGCGCTGAAGCTGGACCGCGGACAATTTCAATTCGTTCAATGTTTTTTACACTGGGAAGTTGATTTAAGTTAACCCGGGTTTTTCCCATGCCAGTAAAATATTCCCGGTTGATCTTCCGGCCATCCACCAGCATCAATACTCGATCATCACCGTTGATAGCAACGGCGCTGACTCCTGCCGCACCAGCTCCTACATCGGCCATGCTGACGCTGGTCTGTTCGAGAATTTCCGATACTCTGGTAAACCCGCCCTTTTGAATCTCCTGCGACGTAACCACCGTCACACTGGCTGCCGTTTCCGACAACTTCATTGGAGTACGGCTGGCCGTGACCACATACTCTTCCAAGCTGAATTCTTCCTGGGCTGATTCCTCTGCCATCCCAAGGGCTGGCATACTAAACAGCAAGACTCCGCTAAGCATGGCTCTCACTGCTTTATTGGATACTTTGTCCATCTCTGCTCATCACCTTTATCTATAATTTCAAGAATCAATTAATAATGATATTCATTACTATTGCTGATTATAGAGGGCTGAAAATAGCTAGTCAATTCTTTCAGCCGCAATAATACCTCTAGAATAAAAAATAATACCTCGTGAAATTGAAAACGATTATCATCTATGATACTATGAAATAAACGGCAGCAGAGATTTTTAAAAATTACTTTAGGCGGTTTATATGAAAATTCTTTTAAATACTACCAATCTTAATGATTTTTATTTAAAACTCAATGGAATTGGCTTTTTGCATAAAAATACCGCCCACGTTCATGAATTTGAAGTATTAAACAAATTTGGCAATGGCTATATCAGGCGTTACTCCTATCAAAACAATTTGCATCTTTCCATTGGCAGTATGACTCTTCAGAAAGATCTTACCTATTCCTTTAGTGTGGAACATAAGTATTTTGAACTTGTCTATGTACATTCAGGTTATATGGAAATTTTTAATGAATCTACACAACAACTTCAACGCATCAATCGCGGTGAATTCACACTATTTGTAACCCAAGGCTGCAAAGGCTGGGCCAGGCTCCCTCAGTATGAACATCTTGATTTTATTACGATTACGATTGAGGAAGAATACATTCATGCCTTAAAGAAAAAAGGCATTGACCTAACGACTAAAATGCCCCTTTTTCAAAAGCATCTTGCTGTTCATCATCCCCAGAAACTAACCATGGATATCGAAAATCTAATAAAGAAAATCTTCATGTGCCCTTATAACGATGAAACCCTTAAAAAAATGTTTTATGAAGCTGTCGTTCTGGAGATATTATCTGAATCTCTCTTTCGCTCTGCTATTCAGGAGGATGTTCCGAAACTTCCAGTCCCCCTGGATAACGCCGATATAGAACGGCTCTATATGGCAAAACAAGTATTGGCGGAAAGAATGACGAATCCCCCTTCCATTGAAGAATTATCTAAAATCGTTTGTTTAAATACATTCAAATTGAAAACAGGTTTTAAAGCTGTATTTGCCGATACGATTTATGGCTATTTGCGACGTACCAGAATGGAGAAAGCAAAACTATTGCTCAAGAATACCCAGTTAAGCATCCATGACATTGCACTGCAGCTGGGATATTGCAACGGCAGCAGTTTATCTGCAATTTTCAAAGAGCATTACGGCATTCCCCCTAAGCAATACCGGCAGAGTTAGGGAAACCCAAAAAACTAGCGCTAGTTTGGGTGCGACCGTAAGGACTCCAGATGTAAGTGAACGATTTTGAATTACATGTTATACTTTTACATCAACAATATGATTTGTTTTTGCGGTTTCTGGCTTACTCGCTTCAACCTTTTTAAATAGCGGATTCGTGTAATATCGGCTATTGAATGTTTGTATTATGATTGCTGGTATTTCCAGCAATGCTATCCTCCTTTCCTTGTTACTACTATTATTAGGAAAACAATTACTGTATCGTTAAGGTGACCTGTCCCCTTGCCCCAAATGCAAAATATGCTTGACGTTTCTCCAATCGTTATATATAATCGAATACAATATATGAATTGCACAGAATGTATAGCTGATCAGAAAACTGAAGGCTGATTTCTCTAAACGTTAGAGAAATCAGCCTTTTTTGATTTAGCTATTTTTCATTACTGACAGGTACATTTACTAAAAGAAGCCCTTCAATAAAAATTGGGCACATAAAAAGGAGAATGAATTTATGAGAACAACCAAGCAAAAAAGAGCACTACTAAACTTATTTTTAGTTTTTTTATTACTTACAGGGTTAGCCCTCATCGCAGGCTGCGGTTCCAGCAATGACAAACAGGCTGATACGGTCAAGACCTACTATGTAGCAACCAGAGGAACATTCAAGCCTTTTACCTATGTAGATGATAAAGATCAATTAACCGGTTATGATATTGAGATTTTAAAAGAAATACAAAAAAGAAATAAAGATAT